>JAFQUE010000002.1 GCA_017408685.1 Bacteroidaceae bacterium
CCATCATCTGGGCTAGCCCAGATGATGGAAGTTATCACCCGAAATGTCCAATAAGAACCTTTTAATAGATTTTCATCACCCATTTTGTCCAGGCAACCAAAAATTCTCATTCCTGTTCATATATTATCTCAATAAGTATCCCCCTAATTTTTACTGGTGAGCCATAAAATTCAATCCGAAAGAGTATGGGTAAAAGAAAAATTCCTCGTAAATCATGTTTACAAGGAATTTACTCAGTACTCGAAGCGGGACTTGAACCCGCACGGCGTTTAAATGCCAAAGGATTTTAAGTCCTTCGTGTCTACCGATTCCACCATTCGAGCGACCTTATGTGTGCTGCCCTGTTGCGGAACAGCGGTGCAAAAATAGTATAAATGAGTGAAATATACAAAACTTGATTAAGAAGTTGTTTAAATTTCTAATAAAAGTTTTTTCTAATATTGGAAACTGCCTTGCTTTACCGTTTAGTTCTGTACAATTCTGCTGTCCTCGCTGCCAATAATGCGGTACTGCCACATGGGGCGTGATTTGCCTTCTATGGCTATGCCTCCGCTGTTGAGGTCGAACTTGACACCGCATTCGGGGCATGTTGCCAGCCCTGTGGTGCGTTCTATGTCGACCCTGCAGCCTGCCTTATCACAGTTGGGGCATGCCCAATCAAATGCCCACATTCTGGCCTCGGTGTTCATTGGAGTGCCTATTATGAGTCCGCCGAGTCCGTAGTAGAACTTGCTTTGTCTTAGGTATATTTGCGGAATGTTTACGGTTTGCGTGTTGCCTTGTGCGTCGGTGAGTGTGTATTGCCCTGCGTTTGTTCCCTGTCTCACGCTTATGAACTGTCCGGGGCTGGTTGCCTGGTTGTAAGGGTGTATCGTAGAGTCAAAGACAAAGTTTACGGGGTAGCCCGAATATGGGCTGGTGTAATCGCACCCCATGAGTACAACGGATATTGCAAAAAGTGTTATTAATGCTCTTTTCATCGTCCTTTCTTTGCTCTAATGACAGTGTGTGGTTGCCAATATAAAAACGCAGCGGTCATGGTTTTATTGCCTGTTGTCCGCTGCATTTGACTTCTTTAACATGGTGGTTTATCTTTCTAAAAGTGCCCGTTCGGCCTTGTTTGCCTTTTCAAAGTCCATGCTTGAGTATATGTTCTCCATGATGGTACCTATCTCTTCGTTGCATAGGTTGCCGATACTCCCCTCGTGTGTGTGGTGTATCTCTTTGCAAGGTGTGAAGTCTCCGGCCTCAATCTCAAGGCCTACCTTTCTGTATGCATCGCGGAACGGCATGCCTTCAGCCGCCAACCTGTTGACCTCCTCTACACTGAACATGGCGTCGTAACGGCTGTCGTTCAGGATTTCTTTGTTCACTTCAATGCGCTTTATTATGTATGTTGCCATCTCAAGGCACTCATTGAGGCTGTCGAAAGCAGGAAGAAACAGTTCCTTTATTATTTGCAGGTCGCGGAAGTATCCGGTCGGCAGGTTGTTCATTATAAGTAAGATATCGTTGGGAAGTGCTTGCAGGCGGTTGCATTTGGCGCGCAATAGTTCAAACACGTCGGGGTTCTTCTTGTGAGGCATTATGCTGCTCCCAGTCGTGCATTCTGCAGGCAATTTCAAGAAACCGAAGTTCTGTGAGTTGAACATGCAGGCGTCGAATGCCAGTTTGGACAGTGTGCCGGCTACCGTGGCAAGCGCAAAGGCGATATTCTTCTCGCATTTGCCTCGTCCCATCTGTGCATATACAACATTGTAGTTCATGTTGTCAAAACCAAGCAGTTCAGTTGTCATTTCCCTGTTGAGGGGGAACGACGAACCATAACCTGCAGCCGACCCAAGCGGGTTGCGGTTGCACATCCTGTATGCGGCCTGCAGAAACAGCATGTCGTCGGCAAGGCTTTCGGCATATGCCCCGAACCATAACCCGAATGATGAGGGCATGGCAACCTGCAGGTGTGTATATCCCGGCATGAGTACGTCCTTGTGTCTGTCGCTTTGCTCAATGAGTGCGTCAAAAAGTTTCTTGACACTGTGGCAAATGCCTTGTAGTCTGTTGCGTGTAAACAACTTGAGGTCAAGAAGTACCTGGTCGTTGCGAGAGCGTCCGCTGTGGATTTTCTTTCCCGTGTCGCCCAGGCGGCGGGTGAGCATGAGTTCTACCTGTGAGTGGACATCCTCCACATCCTCTTCAATAACGAACTTCCCGTTCTCTATTATGCCATGTATGTTGCGCAGTTCGTTGTGCAGCGCCTTCATTTCGTCAGTGCTCAGCATGCCTATGCTCTCAAGCATGGTGCTGTGGGCTATGGAACCGAGTACATCGTAACGCGCCAACAGCAGGTCGAGTTCTCTGTCCCGCCCCACTGTAAAGCGCTCGATTTCAGGATTTACTGTTGTTCCCTTTTCCCAAAGTTTTTTTGCCATGCAATCAATATTGTATCATGGAAAGAGCCTCGGCAATCTTCTCTATTCCCTCTTTCAACGGTTTTTCAACCATTGCACGGAACATTATGTTTACCTCGGTCTTAACTACAACGCGCAGTTTGGCACCTTCCTCGCCGTTGGGTATAATCTGTATCCACATGTTGGTTGGGAAGGGTGAACCTACGGCTTCGAACTTTATGCATTTGGGTGCTTCGCGCTCGACTACCCTTATGGTTACATTGCCCAGCGGCGGAACATTCACTGTTGCTTCGTCGCGGCTGTACGTGAACTCCTTGACCTTGTCGGCAGGGATTCTCTCCTTTACCGCCTCGAGGTTGTTCAGGTCCTCCAATTTCCCGTATACACGCTCCTGTGAGAAGGGTATAAGTTTTACGCTGCTTTCGTATTGGCTCATAGTTGTATCTTGTTCATAATTGGATGAAGAGGAATTCCGGACTATTCCTTGTTTTACTTAAGGTCGTTTCTCCACTCCGATGGGTTCGCGCGCCATTCGCGCAGTGTGGGCATAACCTCTTCGGTGATGTAACCGGTTTCCTTTGCAGCCTCAAGCACAGCCTCGTAGTTTGTAAGGGTAATGAGTCTTACGCCGGCATTCGCAAAAGCTTCAGCGGCAACGTTGAAACCATAGGTGAATGACGCAACCATTCCCACAACCTCAACGCCAGCAGCACGCAACGCGTCAACAGCCTTCAGGCTGCTCAATCCTGTCGATACAAGGTCTTCAACTACAACAACCTTTGCTCCGGGCTGTATGTCACCCTCAATCTGGTTGCCCAGTCCATGGTCTTTGGCCTTTGGACGTACATACACGAATGGCTTTCCGAGTTCCTCGGCTACGAGCGCTCCCTGCGCAATGGCTCCAGTTGCAACACCTGCAACGGTGTCGGCCTCGGGGAACTCTTCAAGGATGAGGTTGGCAAGACCCAACTTCACGCGTGTGCGGAGAGTAGGGAACGACAATGTCTTGCGGTTGTCGCAATAGAAAGGTGATTTCCAACCTGATGCCCATGTGAAAGGCTGTTCGGGCTGCAGTTTCACAGCCTTAATCTTGAGAAGTTCTGCTGCAAGCAGCAATTCTGATTTGTTTGCCATAGTATTTGAGTTTTAGATTATAATTCTGTCTGTTTGCGAAGGTAATAAAATCTGCCGTTATTTTGTCTGGGTGTATCCCTCCTTTTTAAGAATGTCAATGACTTTCTCTCTGAAGTCGCCTTGTATGAGTATCTCGCCATCCTTGGCGCTGCCGCCTACGCCGCACCTGGTCTTGAGCAGTTTGCCCAATTCCTTCATGTCGTCCTGTGTGCCTGTGAAGTTCCTGACCAAAGTCACTGTCTTGCCGCCACGATGATTCTTTTCAATGCTCACCCTCAACTTCTGCTGTTGCTTCGGGAGGGTCTCGTTTTCCTCCATTTCATCGGTGGAATATTGGAAATCGGGGTTGGTAGAGTATACAATGTTCAGCCTATC
The DNA here is from genome assembly GCA_017408685.1 of Bacteroidaceae bacterium. Classification (GTDB taxonomy): domain Bacteria; phylum Bacteroidota; class Bacteroidia; order Bacteroidales; family Bacteroidaceae; genus HGM04593. Next base: position 3,918 of record JAFQUE010000002.1, read on the forward strand.
CTTCCAGTCATTCTTCTTTGTTGCCATAGTCTTGCGGTTTTCTGTTGTCGGCCGCTAAGGTACAATATTTTTATGACAAATTTCATGCCTTCACAAAATAACCTTATTTTTGTCACGTTAATAATGAACGCGATATCATATGCGCGGATATTCTATGGCACAGTTGTCCAAAATGGAAAAAGTCCCCGAACCGACATTGCGCCGCCTGCCCTGGTACTTGTCGGTGTGTCGCCTGCTCAAGCAGCGCGGCGAACAGTATGTTTCGTCTACCCGCCTGTCGAAGGAGACCAGTATTGTAGCTTCGCAGATAGCCAAAGACCTCTCATGCGTGAACATTGTGGGGCGCACCCGGGTGGGGTATGAAATTGACAACCTGCTCGAAGTGCTTGAGGATTTTCTCGGCTTCACGCACATACACCGTGCATTCCTTTTCGGTGCCGGCCGTCTGGGCAGCGCATTACTCAACGATTCGGGTCTCAAACAGTTCGGTCTTGAGATTGTGGCCGCTTTTGATACAAGTCCGCGCGTGGTGGGGCATAGTGTGGCGGGAATACCGGTGTATCATATCAATGATTTGGAGGCGAAAATCAAACGGTTCAATGTGAAGATTGGTATTCTCACGGTACCCATTGACCGTGCACAGGAGGTTGCCGACAAGATGGTGGTTTGGGGTATAAAGGCCATATGGAACTTCACCCCGTTGCGCATACGCGTCCCGGAAGATATCGTTGTCCAGAACACTTCGCTCTATGCTCATCTCTCATTGATGTTCAATCGTCTTGAGGGGCTTGAAAGTAATCCCGTTGAAAATGAAAACCCTTTGAAATGAAGATTATAGCAGTTGGAAAGAACTATGCGGAACACGCTCTTGAATTTGACGGGACGGTGGGGAAACCGGCCGTGCCCATGATATTCATGAAACCCGATTCGGCGATAATAAAGAACGGCAAACATTTCTATGTTCCCGATTTCCTTGGTCGGGTCGATTATGAGGCCGAGATAGTTGTGCGCATAAACAAACTGGGAAAGAGTATTCCGGCGCGTTTTGCCCACCGTTATTACGACGCGATAACAGTGGGTATAGATTTTACGGCCCGCGATATGCAACGGGCATTCATTCAGGCTGGTGCCCCATGGGAATTGAGCAAGGGTTTCGACGGTTCGGCCGTGCTGGGCGAGTTCGTTCCCGTTGCGGACTACGATATTGACAATGTGCATTTCTCTTTGACCATCGATGATAATGTAGTTCAGAGTGCGAGTACAGCCCAAATGCTTTTCAAGGTTGATGAAATAATTGCTTATGTAAGTCGTTTCTGTACTTTGAAGCATGGCGACCTTATATTCACCGGAACGCCGGCAGGCAGCGGTCCTGTTTCCATAGGAACCCATTTGAAAGGTTTTATAGGAGAAGAAAAGGTACTTGATTTCCATGTTAGATGACACTATGAGAACCAGATACATACTTGCCATATTCAGTGTGCTGTTTCCGCTCGTTTCGCGTGCGCAGTTTGCCGATGTCTCGTGGAGTGCGGCAAAAAAGGATACGCTGTTGCCGTTGTGTACGGCGGTGGTTGACCTGCCTGCCGATTATGCTTCTTACCGCTACTCGGCGCACGTGGAGTACCCAGAATACCGTCGTATGACTGCCGAGGAGGTCACGCGTTATTCACTCGTAGAGAAATATGCGTCACTGCCGGAGCAACCGGCGGTAGAGTGCCATGTCGGTGTGCAGGCAAAGCAACCGCAATTGGATATCTCCTTTTTGCCGGTAGTGTTGCGTGACGGAATCTATTATCGTATTGATTCGTACAAGTTGACTGTGAGCAGGCAACCTCTTCCCTCCAATGCAAAGAGCGTTGCGCGTTCGGCCGCCGAACGTTATGCTGCAACATCTGTACTGGCTTCCGGCAAGTGGGTGCTTGTCTCTGTGCAAACAGACGGTGTACACAAGATAACACACACGGAACTTGCCGGAATGGGTTTCAATGACCCTGCCAAGGTGCGCCTTTATGGCTATGGCGGTCATCCACTGCCCGAGGTTGGAATCGAGGGGCTTGTCGATGACCTGTGCGAAGTGCCGTTATGGCGCGAGAACGGATATATGCTCTTCTATGCCAACGGTGTAACAGCGTGGAAATACAGCGTCGACCGCTACGTGCGTGAACAGAATGTATACTCAAACTATGGCTGCTATTTCCTTACCGAAAGCGATGAGGCTCATATGGAGTTCCCCGTTGAGGAGGTCATCCCGTCCTCCAAAGTAGAGTATACCACATACAACGATTATGTACTGCATGAAAAGGACGCAAAGAGTCTATGCTCTTATGGTCGTGAACTTGTCGATGACTATGACTATTCACGTGGGCGCCGTGTGAAATATGAACTTCCCGCTACGGCTGTTGCCGGTGGTAAGGCTGTTCTTGACATTTCCTTTGCAACAAATGGATTAGAACGTTCGACCGTGACAGTTAAGGCCGGTAGCAACAATCTTGGTTCTCTCACAGTGGGGCGTCGCGTTTCGGGCGAAGTGGGGAAGATGGCTGCCGGCAAATTTGTCATTGAGGAAGGACTCTCCGACAATCCGATTGTGGAACTGCAGCATAATGTGGCAAACAGTTCTGTTACCGGATTTCTCAACTATATAACTCTCACATACCCCCGTGTACTTGCCCTTTATGGTTCACAGACACTTTTCCGCGGCAATATGCCCGACGGAAATGCTACATACAGGATTTCCGGCTGTAATGCCGACACCCGCGTGTGGGATGTTTCCGATGTGGCGTCAATAAAGCAATTGAGCGGAACTCTCTCGGGCAACACATATACGGTTGCGGGTCCGGCAAATTATAATGGCAATCTTGTTGCCGTGAATGTGAAAGGTTCGTTCCCGTCGGTAAGTGTCATCGGAACGGTGCCTAACCAGAATCTGCACGGCATGGGCCGGACCGATATGGTGATAATAGTGCCGTCAAACGGCAAGTTTGTGGCTGCGGCCGAACGTCTTGCCGATGTTCACCGCGATGTCGACGGGCTTAATGTAGAGGTGGTTACGGCACAGCAGGTGTACAATGAATTCTCTTCGGGAACTCCCGATGTCACAGCCTACCGTCGCCTGATGAAAATGCTTTATGACCGTGCTTCGTCTGCCGCCGATGCGCCGAAGTATCTCTTGCTCATGGGTGACAGTTGGTACGATAACCGGCTCATAACATTCCCGGGCCGTTCCCAGGGTGATTATCTGCTCTGCTATGAATCACTGAATTCGGTCAACGCAATACAGTCTTATGTCCTTGAGGATTATATGGGTTATCTTGACGATGGTGAGGGTTCCAATCACAACCGCGACAAGGTTGATTTGGGAATCGGGCGTCTGCCGGTACAGAATGTAGGCGACGCGAATGCCGTTGTGGATAAACTGATATCATATATCGGCAACAAGAATGCCGGTGCATGGCAGAATGTTGTATCATTGCTTGCTGATGACGGTGACGATTCAATGCCAAACCAGCACATGAAGGATGCCGACGGTGTTGCAGAGGTTATGGAGCGTGAGTTCCCTCAGTATATTGTGGAACGTATCTATTGGGACGATTTCCCTTGTGAACCGTCGGCTACAGGAGTGCGCTATCCGGTAGTCACCAAGGCAATTTATGACCGCCTTGAGAAAGGAGCGTTGGTGGTCAATTATTCAGGTCATGGCAGTGCAAACCTTCTGTCTCATGAGATGGTGTGGAAGGCTTCTGATATGGCTGCTCTGGATTCTCCACGCGTGCCGTTCTGGGTTACGGCATCATGTGATATCGGCCCGTTCGATATGGGAGACAACTCCGTTGCCGAGGCTGCAATCCTGAATCCTAAAGGCGGAGCAATAGGTCTTTTTACAACAACACGTACTGTGTTGCAGAATTATAACGCAATAATTAACAAGGCATTCATGAGTGAACTGCTCTCGTCGGTGAAGAGTGGCGAGAAGGTTGCTGTGGGCGACGCTGTACGCCGGGCCAAGTGCAAGGTTATAACATCGGGTACAGATACAAGTGTAAACAAACTGCAGTTTATTTTGCTTGGCGACCCGGCTTTACGTTTAAAGACACCGGAGTACGGCATTGTTGTAGATAAGTTCAATGGTGTTGCGGCAGGTGAAGGTTCTTCAGCTGAAGCCGGTGGCCTGCTCACTGTAGAAGGTCATGTGACCGGGAGTGACGGAAACATGGCAAGTGATTTCACGGGAACTTTGTACTCCACACTGTTTGATAGTGCCCGGGAGGTGAATACCCGTGACAATACAGGTCTGGGCAGCCATACATATACGGCTTTTGACAGAACGCTTTTCTCCGGCACCGACTCTGTTGTCGGTGGTCGTTTCTCCATTACCCTGCCCGTGCCAATGGATATAAGTTACAGTAACGAACCTGGTTCTCTCAATCTCTTCGCAGTGGATTCCTCAATGGTTTGTATGGCACAGGGACGTTACACCGGTTTTACTGTAGGCGGTACTGCGACCGAATCTACAAATGACGGCAAGGGACCGGAAATTGAAATGTACCTTAACACTCCCTCGTTCGTCGATGGCGATGAGGTAAATTCTACCCCTTGTCTGTGGGCCGAAATATACGATGAAAACGGGATAAATACCATTGGTAACGGCATTGGACATGATATTGTTGCTGTTGTGGATAACAACCCCAGGCATACATATAACCTTAACAACATATATACCCCGGTAGTGGGTGACTACAAGCGTGGAACCATAGTGTTGCCGATGAATGAACTTGAAGAAGGTTACCATACCCTTATTCTGCGTGCATGGGACCTGTATAATAACTCTACAACCAAGCAGATGTCGTTTGTCGTCAATCCATCGCTGGCCCCCGACTTTGTGCAGTTGAGCATTAATCCTTCGCCTGTCATTGCCGGTTCCGCTTCCTTCTTTGAATTTGTGCATGACCGCCCGCAGAGCAGGATGGATGTGACTGTCGAGGTGTTCAACTATCAGGGACAGGTGTTATGGCGTGAAACGGTTACGGAGGTGCCTGAAAGTATGCTCCTGCGCCTTGAGTGGGACGGGACCGGGCAGGGTGGTCAGCCATTGCCAACCGGTGTGTATCTTGCCAGGGCACATATGGTTTCGGGAACTTCGGAAGCAGTAACCCGGACAATTAAAATTGTAGTGATAAACAATAAATGACCTTTTTGTGAGTTTATATATACGGTAATTTGGAATAAAGACAAAAACAATTCAGGATGATGAAATTCAGAATATTGACGGTACTGTCTGCTGTAATGCTTGCTTTGCCGCTGTTTTCACAGCAGGACAATAAGGCCCAATTCAACCCGGTGTACACCGGTGTCACTTCGCTGTCCATTGCTCCTGACGCTCGTGCAGGAGCGCTCGGTGATGTGGGTGTCGCTACGGAACCCGACGTGAACTCCCAGTACTGGAATCCTGCGAAATATCCGTTCAACATTGCCCGTGCAGGCGTGTCCATGTCATATACGCCGTGGTTGCGCCAACTTGTAAGCGACATTGACCTTGTAAACCTTGCCGGTTTCTATCGTATTGGTGATTACTCTGCAGTGAGTGCCTCACTCACATATTTTTCACTCGGTCAGGTGTTCGTTGAGAACGAAATGACAATAAAACCGTATGAAATGGCTGTGGATGTCGCTTATTCCCGCATGCTCTCCGAGACGTTTTCGGCAGCCATATCTCTGCGTTACATACTCAGCGACCTGCAGTATAACTATGAGGAGGATATGTCGGCCGGAAATGCCTTTGCTGCCGATATTGCCCTCTACTACAACAAGTATCTGATAATGGGCGGGCGTGAATGTCTGCTTGGTCTTGGACTCAATGCCTCGAACATCGGTACCAAAATCTCCTACGATGGCGGTGCAACAAACCAGTTCATCCCCACTAATCTGCGCCTGGGTGCTTCATTGCTTTTCCCTATCGATGAATATAATACAATATCCGTCAGTGCCGATGTCAACAAACTGATGGTCCCCACACGCCCTACATATGAACAATATATCAAGGAAATGGAGAATAACCCCGATTATGTTCCCGTCGAAGGCTCCGACCATGACGGCTATCATACATGGCTTGAGTCAACCGGCTACAACGATATCTCGCCTATTACCGGAATATTCAAGTCTTTTGCCGACGCTCCTGGAGGTTTCAGTGAAGAACTCAAGGAAATTTATGCAGGTGTCGGTGTCGAGTACTGTTACAATCAGCAATTTTCTGTGCGTGGCGGTTACCACTACGAGAATGAGTATAAGGGCAATAGGAAATATTTTACACTTGGTGCCGGTTTCCGCATGAGTGTGTTCTCGCTTGACGCGGCTTATCTCATCTCCACAGCGCAAAGCAACCCGCTTGACCAGACTTTGCGTTTCTCCTTGTCGTTTGATATGGATGGTCTCAGGGACCTTTTCCGCCGTTAACATCATAAAGTCATGATAAGAGTTGGATTTGGAATAGATGTCCACCGTTTTGTCGAAAATCGCGACCTTTGGATAGGCGGTGTGAAAATCCCATATGAGTATGGCCTTGCCGGGCATTCCGACGCCGATGTGCTCATACATGCAATATGTGACGCGCTCCTTGGCGCAGCCAACCTGCGTGATATCGGTTACCAGTTTCCCGATACATCGGCTGAGTTTCTGAATATCGACAGCAAGATACTGTTGCGGCGCACCGGTGAGTTGTTGAAGGAAAAAGGTTATAGTATTTGCAATATCGATTCAACGGTTGCTGCTCAGGCGCCTAAACTGAATCCTCACATTCCTGCCATGCAGGAAACCATGGCGGCTGTGCTCGGTATTGACTCCGATTGTCTCTCAATCAAGGCTACAACCACCGAAAAACTTGGTTTTGAGGGACGCAAGGAGGGAATAACAGCGTATGCGACTGTTCTCATAGAGAAATAAGCAGGTGATGGAACGTCGCTGTTCTCCATTGGTGTATATGTTATCGGCAGCAGTAATGCTGCTGGTTTCGTCTTGTGCCACACTATCGCCCAATGGGGTGGGGCGTGTCAAGGATTATACGATAGAGAGTTCCCAATTGCCCGAACGGTTCAATGGATATACGGTTGCGTTTGTGTCGGACTTGCATTATCCAAGTAAATTCACGGCAAAGCGGTTGAAGAAACTTGTTGCTGCCATACAGGCCCTTTCTCCCGATGTGCTTATGCTCGGTGGCGATTATGTCACCGATAATGACAGCATAGAAAACCTCTTTGTCGCGCTGTCATCTGTGGCTCCAAAGGATGGTATATATGCAGTGCTGGGTAATCACGAATACCGGAACAAGGAACTGGTAAAGGAGGCTATGACCAGGGAGAACATTATGCTGCTTGCCGATACCGTTGTGCCTGTGGTGCGCGGTGGTGATACAATATTCATTACGGGAGTATATGACAGTTTCAAGTACGATTCGCTTGCGGTGCAACCGTCGGAAACCGTACCTGATTCCCTGTTTGCAATACTTCTGTGCCATACACCCGACTATGCCGAGCGCTCTGCGTCGACAGCAGACCTTGTGCTCTCCGGTCACACTCACGGCGGCCAGGTAAGTCTCTTCGGTCTTTATACCCCGGTGAAGAACAGCAGTTATGGAACCCGTTTCCTTCGCGGGCGCAACAGGACGAGCAGCGGTGCAACAATAATAACAACGAACGGTGTAGGTACATCGCGCCGTAAGGTGCGTTTCTGCGTACCGAGCGAATTGGTTTATATAACGTTGAAACGCAAGTGACCCTTTCGCTATCCGATTAGGAAACGCTCGGTTTCTGTGTTATGCGTTTTTTGGTGCCGATGAAAAAATCAAGTGCAATGTGTAAAACATGCCTGCAATGAACCATATTTTGTGGTTAAACTTTAGTATATTTGCCTTGTTCAAACATGTTATATCTCTTTTGGTGGTAAAAAATATTTACAAATGACCACTGATGACAAACTTTTTATGGCGCGCGCACTGCAACTTGCCCGTTGCGGCATGGGTAGTACATCCCCAAACCCCTTGGTCGGGGCTGTAATAGTGTGTGGCGGCAGAATCATCGGTGAGGGGTACCACATTCGTGCAGGCGAGCCACATGCCGAGGTCAACGCCGTCAATTCCGTCAAGCAGTGTGATTTGCCTCTGCTCGAACACTCTACAATGTATGTGACTTTGGAGCCATGTTCCCATTATGGGAAGACACCTCCTTGCTGTGACCTCATTGTCGCCTGTAAAATTCCCCGTGTGGTAATTGCCACAACCGACTCCAACCTTCTGGTCAATGGCGGCGGCATTGAAAGAATGCGTGTTGCAGGCGTTGATGTGTCTGTGGGTTTGCTCGGGGAGGAAAGTCGCCGATTAAATGGTGCTTTTTTTACATTTCATCAACAGAAGCGTCCCTGTGTGACGCTCAAGTGGGCACAGACTTCTGACGGTTTTATAGGCCACGTACGCAATGGCGCTCCGGCATTGGCCGTCTCAAACAAAGTGTCCCGTGCCGCCGTGCACAAACTGCGCTCTATGCATGACGCCATTCTGGTGGGGACCCGTACGGCTCTGCTCGACAATCCCTCTCTCGACGTGCGTTGTTGGGCAGGTCGGCCGCCCTTGCGTCTTGTGATTGACCGTGAGGGGGTGCTGCCCGAAGGATTGAAACTCTTCGACGGTTCCTCCCCAACTGTAGTATTCACCGCTAAGACAAGAGAGGGTTTGCTTGGTAAAAATGTTGAACATATTGTGCTTGACTTCTCAAAAGGTGTCTTGCCTCAAATAATGGAATATCTCCATGCAAGGAAGATAAACAGCCTGTTGGTAGAGGGAGGAGCGGTTCTGCTGCAATCTTTCATAGACGCAGGCTTGTGGGACCTGGTCCGCGTGGAGACTAATCCCGGACTCGCTGTCGGCGCCGGTGTAAAGGCCCCATGCTTGAGTGGTGCCGTGAAGACCGAAGAAAAACGTTACGGCGGCAATGTGGTCTCTGTGTTCAGGAATGCTAATTCCAAAAATTAAAACTGAAATCGGGAAACCGGGTGTCGCGGTTTACGCTTTATTTCCGGTTTTGTGCAAATAGTCATTAAAAATCCCTCTTAAATTTTAAAATAATATAAATAACGCGCGAAAAGGTGTGTAAACCGAAAAATGTTGCTAATTTTGCAGGTTGAATATCAGGGTCTGCCTTGATTGTGGAAAATAAATTGTAGTGTGGCTGTGGAATCCCGGTCCCGGGTTGGAATCATAAACGGCCTTTAGTATGGAATCTATGAAAAAGAAATTAGCGATATATCTCGTGCTGTTGTCAGCCCTGTCGGCAGTTTCATGCGGCAACGAACAGGTAGAAGTTGTGGAGACTCCCTATGCAATGATAAACTCATTCAAATTGGGTTCAATCAGGTCTACGTATCCTGCGTTCACGTCCGACGGGCGTGATACTACTTTGAGAAAGACAATCTCCATGTCCTCCGTGCCTTTTCATATCGATCAGGCTGCCGGTAAAATCTATAACAGTGATTCATTGCTTTTTGCGACCGATGTGTCAAAAGTGACAATAAGCATGTCGGCAGACGGGGTGCCCGCAATCTATGATGACAGCACCGAAATGTATAACAACATATCTTCAGGCGACTCCATTGATTTCACAAGGTCGCGTAAGGTAAGAGTGTATTCAGTAGGTGGGGCTTGTTACAAAGATTATGAAATTTCAGTGAACGTTCATCAGGTTGAACCGGAATTGATGGTGTGGACCAAGTCTCATACTCCCGACGGAGTGGAACCTGTGCGTGCGCTCGAATGGGATGGCGAGATGTGTCTTTTCGGCAAGGACGCGACCGGCAATGCCGTTGTTGCAAGGACCATGCTCAATGATACTGTGTGGAGTGTGGGTGCTGTCACCGGTTTGCCGGTAGAGGCGCTTTCCGGAATACAGAAATTCAACGGAAGAATGTATGCGGTTGCCGGCGGTAATGTTTATTCATCGCAGGACGCTGCTGTGTGGGAAACGGTAGCGGCAGCAACAGGGGCGGTGGCAATTGTCGGTGCTTCTGATGAGGACTCGCAACTGTGGGTGGCAGGCGAGCAAGGAATGCTCTGTTCAACAGACGGTGTCTCTTTTGAGAACTCGGGTGAACTCCCCGAAGGGTTCCCGCTTTATGGCGTCTCTATTGCTTCATCTCCGCTCAGCCATAACAAGAATATAATACGTTACACGCTTGTAGGATATCCCACCGCCGCAATGGAGGGTAATGCAAGTGTGTGGTGCAGGCTTTCCAATGAGAACAGGTGGACTTGCTACGACAGCAAGAACAACCCGTATCCATGCCCCGATTTGAAGAATCTGGCGGTGTTGTGCTATGACGGCTACCTTTATGCTTTGGGTGGTTCGGGAACTGTTGATGGAGTGGCCGAGGAGGCTTTTGCCTCATTCTTTATCTCAAAGGATAACGGTGTCTCTTGGAAAAGGAATGGAAGTTTTTATCAGCGTTTGCCAAAGGATGTTGCAGGTGTAGACCGCAATTTTGCGGCAACGGTCGATTCAAGGAACTTTATGTGGATAATTGCCGGAGACCCCAATGGCGGTGTCTGGAAGGGCATTATAAACCGTTTGGGTTTCAACGAGTGATATATGGCAGGAAAAGGGATTATGTATGCAGTTGTAGCGGGTGCAATGTTGTTGTTCCCCGCTTCGTTGTGTGCCGATAATCTCGAGTACCGTTATGAAGCCGGTGTCATGGTAGGCGGGAGCAGTTATTATGGCGACGCCAATTACAACTCGCTCGTGAACAACATGAGTTTCATGGGCGGAATAATGGGACGTTACAATATAAATCCCCGTCTTGCAGTAAAGGCGTCATTGTCTGCCGCAGGTATCGGCGGTACAACCGCCGGGCTTGACAATACCTTCCCCGGTGGCAATGTGGAGTTCTCGCGCGTGATTTACGACCTTGGAGCACAGTTTGAGTGCCATTTTCTGGCCTATGGCGACGGTACGGGATACAAACACTCAAGTCGCTTGGCTCCTTACATATTTGCCGGTGTCGGAATGACTTTTGCACCCAAACCTGCAAGCAATGTGTTTACGGCGAATTTCCCGGTGGGTTTGGGCTTGAAATACAAGATTGCACCACGCTTGAACCTGGGATGTGAACTGTCGTTCCGTTTTACATTGAGCGACAAACTTGATGTCACCAAAGAGACAGCGCCGCTCCTCAATGACCCGTATGGTGTAAAGAGCGGCTGGCTGAAGAACAAGGACAGTTATTCTTTCCTGTCGATATCCGTCTCTTATGACCTCTCGCCAAAATACAGGGAGTGCAACAATTAGTACAAATGACTATGGATTACCTTGAAAAGATAGACAAAAGCAATATACCGCAGCACATCGCGATTATTATGGATGGCAACGGTCGCTGGGCCAAGCAACGCGGCATGGAGCGTTCAATGGGACACAAAGCTGGTGCTGAGACCGTGCATGCCATTGTCGAGGACGCTGTAAGGCTTGGCGTAAAATACCTTACACTGTACACCTTTTCCACCGAGAACTGGAATCGTCCGGTTGCAGAGGTCGCTGCCTTGATGGCACTTCTGATGGAATCGATTGAAGAGCAGACTTTCATGAAGAACAATGTTGCCTTCAAGGTGATTGGCGACATGGACCGTTTGCCTGCAGATGTGCGTGAATGTCTCGAGGGTTGCATTGAGCGTACCTCAAAGAATGACCGCATGACTCTTGTTCTTGCGTTGAGTTATTCTTCAAGATGGGAAATAACAAATGCTGTACGCACGTTGGCCGGAAAAGTCCGTTGCGGCGAAATTCTGCCCGAGGATATTACCGAGGAGGCAATAGGCAAGGAGATGACAACAAACTTTATGCCCGACCCCGACCTTCTCATACGTACAGGCCGCGAGGTGCGCCTAAGCAACTTCCTTTTGTGGCAGGCTGCCTATTCCGAACTATATTTTACCGATGTCCTGTGGCCCGATTTTGCAAAGGACGACCTCTGCAAGGCTATATATGAATATCAGCACCGTCAGCGTCGCTACGGCAAGACAGGTGAGCAAGTTACAAGTACTGAAAATGATGATAAAACAAAATAAAATGAGATTCCAATTCAGCATAAAGTCTATTCTTTCCGTGCTGCTTCTGTTGTTGGCAATGACATCGACAGCGCAGGAGAAAATAGAAAAACCGACAATTCTGTACACCAATAATCCGCCTAAATATACCATTGGCGGTATAAACCTATCGGGTGTAGACAATCTTGAACCTGCAGTGGTCATTGGAATCTCCGGTCTCTCTGTCGGCGATGTCATCTCTGTTCCCGGCGATGACGTTACCGACGCAATCAAGCGTTTCTGGAAACATGGACTTTTTGAGGATGTCGTGATAACAGCCGACAGCATTGTTGGCGATAAAATATATATAGGTATAAGTCTCCGTCAGCGTCCACGCGTGTCGCAACTGAATATTCTTGGTATAAAGAAGTCCGAAAAGGAGGATATTCAAGACAAGATAGGTATCATCCGTGGAAACCAGATAACCCCCGACATCATAGACCGTGCGACAAAGATTATAAAGGACTACTACGATGACAAGGGCTACAAGAATGCCGAGGTGAATGTTGTGCAACGTCCCGATGTCACGGGCGACAACCGTGTGATAGTAGATGTTCACATAGACAGGAAAGACAAGATAAAGGTACACCGTATATATCTTGAAGGTGTAGAGGCACTCCCCGACAATAAAGTGCGCTATGCCATGAAGAAGACACGCGAACTTACCCGTTTTGACAACTTGTGGCACACCATCTTCCGCTCCAAGAAATTCACCGAGGAGCGTTATCTCGAGGACAAGGAGAAAGTCATCGACAGGTATAACGAGTATGGCTATCGCGACGCACGCATAGTAAAGGACAGTGTGGTAATGTATGATGACAAGACCGTCGATATCTATCTTGGTATTGAAGAGGGCAACAGATACCACATCCGCAGTATCAAGTGGGTGGGTAACAGTGTCTTCTCAACGGCATTCCTCGACTATGCACTGCGTATAAAGGCCGGTGACCTGTACAACCAGAAGGAGTTGGAGAACCGTCTGCTTTTTGATGAGGACGCAATAAAGAATCTTTATTATAACGAAGGTTATGTGTTCTTCAATGTAATCCCGACCGAGGCACGCATTGAGAATGACTCTGTTGACCTCGAACTGCGCATGGTAGAGGGCGTGCAGGCAACTATAGGCCGTGTGACGATTTCGGGTAACGACCGTCTTTATGAAGAGGTCGTGCGCCGCGAACTTTATACCTTGCCGGGCAGCATGTTCTCAATGGACGCGCTTGAACGTTCGTTCCGCCAGATTGCGAATATGGGACATTTCGATCCGGAATCAATAGACCCGGGTGTTGTTCCCAATCCCGAGAACGGTACCGTTGACATGAACTGGAAACTGCAGACAAAGAGCAGTGACCAGATAGAGTTGTCGGCCGGTTGGGGACAGACTGGTATCATTGGTAAACTATCGCTCAAGTTCACAAACTTCTCAATGCGCAACCTTTTTAGGAAGAAAGCGTTGCGCAGGGGTATCATACCGCAGGGCGACGGTCAGACACTCACAATCAGCGCACAGTCAAACGGCCGTTATTACCAGTCGTACAGCATGTCGTTCTATGACCCGTGGTTGGGACGCAAACGCCCCAATTCATTCTCGGTGTCGGCATTCATGTCAATACAGACCGATGTATCCGACAACTATTACAATTCGGCGTTCTACAATAACTACAACAACTATCTTTATGGTTACGGAAATTATAATGGTTATGGTTACGGATATAACAACGTGTCGTCATACTATGACCCTGACAAGTACATAAAGATGTATGGTGTTTCGATAGGTTGGGGACGACGTCTGCAATGGCCCGATGACAATTTCTCCTTCTCGGCCGAATTGAATTACCAGATGTACTCCCTCAAGGACTGGCAGTACTTCCTTATAACAGACGGTAATTGCAACAACATAAATCTCACCCTCTCGCTCGGGCGTAATACGGTCATGAACCCATTCTTCCCGCGCGAAGGTTCCGATTTCTCTCTTGTAGCCTCGGCTACACCTCCCTATTCAATGTGGGATGGGAAGGATTATGCCGGTATGGCTAACAATTACTACTCTCCGTCGTACAAGAGCGAACTGCGCGAGAAGCATAAATGGATTGAGTATTACAAGATAAAGTTCCGCAGCAAAACATATACATCACTTACTGAAGGAAAGTATAATCTGGTGCTCATGACCCGTGCCGACTTCGGTATACTGGGAAGTTATGACAGGAACAAGAAGTCGCCTTTCGAGACATTCTATGTAGGCGGTGACGGTATGAGCGGCTACTCATACAACTACGCTACCGATATGATTGCTCTGCGAGGTTATGAGAACGGTAGTCTCACACCGTATGGCCGCGAAGGATATGCCTATGCGCGTCTTGGACTTGAGTTGCGTTTCCCGTTCATGTTGCAGAGTTCTACCACAATATATGGTTTGGCCTTTGTTGAGGGCGGTAATGCATGGAACGACGCTTCAAAGTTCAATCTCTTTGACCTCAAACGCAGTGCAGGTGTGGGCGTACGCATTTTCCTGCAGATGATTGGTCTTATAGGTCTTGACTGGGCATACGGTTTTGACAATGTGTTCGGTTCGTCACAGTATAGCGGAAGCCACTTCCACTTCATACTGGGACAGGAGTTCTAACCATAAATCCACTACTATGAAAAAACTTTTTTTGACAACCTTATTGTTCTGTTTTGCGATAACAGGTATCCAGGCACAGAAGTATGCTCTCGTCGACATGGAGTATATCCTCAAGAATATTCCTGCCTATGAGCGTGCAAACGAGCAGTTGAACCAGCAGTCCAAACGTTGGCAGGGCGAGATAGACGAAATTGTGCTTGAAGCAGAAACTCTTTACAAGAAATATCAGAGCGAGTCGGCGTTCCTCTCCGATGAGCAGCGCACCGCGCGCGAAGATGAGATTATTGCAAAAGAGAAAGAGGCCAGCGAACTCAAGCGTCAGTACTTCGGTCCTCAAGGCGAGTTGTACAAGAAACGCGAGAGCCTCATGGCCCCAATCCAGGACGAGATATATAATGCCGTGAAGGAAATTTGTGAAACCAGGAAGTATTCGATGGTGATAGACCGTGCGTCGGCAATGAGCATAATATATGCCTCTCCGTCAATAGACATCAGCGGTGAAGTCCTTGTTAAACTCGGATATTCTGAGTAATATGTAAAATAATTATGTTTAATATAAAATTTTAGAACGATGAAAAAATTATTGATTGTAGTTATGCTTCTTGCTCCTATGAGCATGTTGGCACAGAAGTTCGGTTATGTGAACTCTGCAGAGATTGTACAGCTTATGCCTGAGTTTGCAAGCGCACAGAAGAAACTTCAGGACCTTGAAAAGATGTATACCGATGATTTCAATGCATTGCGTACAGAACTTGAGAAGAAAGGTACTGAATTCGAGAAACTCCAGAAGGATTCTGTTCCTGAGAATATCCTCAAGCGCCGCTACGAGGAGTTGCTCCAGATGGAGCAGCGTCTGCAGCAGTATGGTCAGGAAGTGCAGACAAACCTTGCCAAGGCCGAGCAGGAGGAGATGGTTGCCATACAGTCAAAACTGCGTGACGCTCTTGACGCTGTAGGTCGCGACGGAGGTTTCGTATGCATTTTCGACCTCAACGGCGGTATGCCTTACGTGAGCAAGAGCCTCTGCGAGGATGTTACCTTGAAGGTACGCACAAAGTTGGGTATTCCGGCAAACGCAGTCCCCGCAAAGTAATTGTATAAAAAACAATAGTGGGGGAACGCGTTCCCCCACTATTGTTTTTTATTATCGCACAAATCAAAAATCATAACCACATTGTTTATCCATAACAGTTTCACTTATGCGCAAGACATTATTGATGTTGATGTTCCTGCCGTTGTTCATTACGGCGCAGAACAAGTTCGGTTTCTACAGCCACAAGGAGGTTCTCAATGCCATACCCGAGTATCTGCAGGCAGTAGAGGAGTTCGAGTTGCTGAAGCAGCGTTGCAATGCTGAGATAGAGCATAATGAACAGGAACTCACACGCAAGTATGTGGCTTTCCTCGACGGTCAACAGGAGTTCCCCGAACCAATCCTGCGTAAGAGGCAGAAGGAACTGCAGGTGATGGTCGACAACAGCGTGCTTTTCCGCGACCGCATGAAGGTGTGGCTCTCACAAGCCAAGGACTCGCTGTTCGCCCCGCATAATGAGACTGTTGCATTAGCACTTGCCAAGGTGTGCGAAAGGATGGACCTTGCATATGTGGTCGATTTTGACGAAGTGCGCTACAGGTATGTAAATCCGAAGTTTGCAGAAGAGGTTACTGCACTTGTGATAGAAGAGGTCCTGAACCCTTCAGAGGAGAGTGTCCCGGCTGTTGTCGAGTGTGCCGAGAATGAGGAATCTGTTGAGGAGAATACTGTTACTGAGGGTGATGTTGCAGATGTCATTGATGAGGCCGTAGACACCATTGCGGAATCTTCGGTTACAACAGCAACCGGCACGGTGGCAACCGATACCATCAAGATCGCAACAGACACCATCAAGGTCGCAACAGACATAATTGAATAAATAATAAGAGTGATGAAAGATTTCCTTCAGTTGTCAAAGGACGCGGGTCCAATAGGTGTGTTCGATTCGGGTTACGGCGGTTTAACAATATATGATGAGATACACAAACTCTTGCCCGAGTATGATTATATCTATCTTGGCGACAATGCGCGCACCCCTTATGGTACACGCTCTTTCGATGTCGTGTATGAGTTTACACGGCAGGCGGTGCGTTATCTTTTCATGCAAGGTTGCCAGCTTGTAATTCTGGCTTGCAATACTGCGTCGGCCAAGGCGTTGCGCACCATCCAGCAGGTTGACATACCGCTCCTTGACCCCAACCGGCGTGTACTTGGCATAATACGCCCCACGGTGGAGTGCATTGGCGATTCTACCATAAGTCGCCATGTTGGAGTGCTTGCAACAGAAGGTACGATAAAATCACTCTCCTATCCTTTGGAAATACGCAAACTCTTTCCCGATATTGAGGTTACCGGCGAGGCCTGTCCAATATGGGTACCTCTTGTAGAGACCAATGAGTACGGCAGCGATGGTGCCGATTACTTTGTGAAGCGCCATGTGGAGAGGCTTCTCGGGCGCGACCCGCAGATAGACGCAATAATCCTGGGCTGTACACATTACCCCATTCTCCTGGACAAGATAAGGAAATACACTCCCGAGAATGTTAAACTTATTACTCAAGGAGCGGCAGTGGCTTCGTCATTGAAGAAATATCTTGAGAATCATCCCGAAATGGATAGACTCTGTACCAAAGGCGGCACAACGCTCTTCTGTACAACAGAGGCCGACGGCAAATTCGGCGACCAGGCCTCTCTGTTCCTTAATCAGCCCATCGAGGTCAAGACCGTTACGTTGGGCAACGAGTAAAAACTATTTTTTAATATTTCTAAAGGGGTGCCGCAGGAGACAGCGGCATTCTTATATTTTTCTTGTAAGCAGTTTCACAGGCAGCCACACAGCAGCAATGCCCACTGCAAGCACGGTAAAGAATGTTGTAGCAATGTCATTGGCGTGCAGTTCCACAGGATAGTTCTCTACAACAAAAGCACCATCTCCTCCCATTGAAATGAACCCGAAGTATTGCTGTGCGAGGCAAAGTGCAATTCCTGCAATAATACCGGCGAACGCTCCAATGGCCGAGATTATAACACCCTCGTACACAAATATGTCGGCAATCGTTTTGCTGTCGGCACCCATGCTGCGAAGCGTCTCCATGTTGTCACGTTTTTCTATTATGAGCATTGACAGTGAACCAACTATGTTGAAGCATGCAACAAGCAGTATGAATGTCAGGAATATGTATGAAATGAGTTTCTCAATCTGCATTACCTTGTACACATCGCTCTGCTGTTCGTAGCGGTCCTGTACCAGAAAACCGCTTCCAAGGGTCTCTTCAATCTCCTCTTTAACTTCGGCAATGTCATACCCTTCCCTCACTTTTATCTCCATTGAAGTCGACTCATTCGCGTCGCGCCTGAAGAGCCTGCGTGCAAAAGTGTCCGATGTGATGATGTGTCCGGCATACTTCGGCTGGTTTATTATGAATATCAGTCCCGATGAGTACAGCGTCTCCTTCTTGAAGTTCCTTGCCGGCATGGTAAGGTTAATCTTTTGTCCCCTGTTGGGCGAGTAAACCTCAAGTGGGGTAGTGAACTCTATCCCGCAACCGAGTTCTTCCATCATTTCGGCGCTCATCACAGCATAGCAGTGCTGCTCGTCCTGCAGCACAAAATCCCCGTTGCCGCGCAATGCCTGCCCAATATCTGTCAGTTCCTCAAATTCTGGGTCAATACCTTTGATGGTTGCCATCACCTGTTTCCCCTCATACTCCACAAGTGCCTTGTCTTCAATGCTGAACGACACATTCTCAATCCCATGGAGGGCGGTAACCGTCTCCACTTCAGGAGAATCGGTCGTAAAACTCTTTCCTGTGGCCGCAGTGACCTTTATGTCGGGGTCAAAGACGGTGAACTGTTTTGCCACAATGCCTTGGAAACCGTTGAATACCGATAGGGTACAAATCATTGCAACTGTCGCCAGTGCAATGCCGGCAACGGCCACTCCGGAGATTATGTTAATCACCTGGTGGCTCTTCTTGGAGAAGAGATAGCGTTTGGCAATGTACAGCGACAGGTTCATCTGTTGTCAACGTATGTTATACGTGGTTGTTATTCTTTCAACAGTTTGTCGATGTTCTCTATGTAGTCGAGCGAATCATCGATGTAGAAACGTATTTCGGGGATTATGCGCAACTGATGGCGCACTCTGTTGCCGAGTTCAAAGCGTATGGCTTTGACATTCTCGTTCAGGTGGTCTACAACCTCATTTGCCTTTTCCGATGGGAAAACGCTGAGATATGCCTTGGCAATACCAAGGTCGGGACTCACGCGTACAATGCTCACCGATACCATTATGCCGCGTGTCTCCTTTGCAAGGCGAAGCAGAATGTCGCTGAGTTCCTTCTGTATCAATCGTGAAATCTTGTTCTGTCTTGTACTGTCCATATATTATTCTTGTTTCTTGGTGTCTGCAATTGTCTCCTTTATACAGGGAAACTATTTCTTCCTGATGATTGTGAGTCCGTCGCGCAACGGGAGTATCACAACCTCCACTCTGTCGTCATTGCGTACAAAGTCGTTGAAAGCTCTCACCCCGTTCGTTTGTGCGTCCTGCCTTTCCGGGTCAATGACATGACCGTCCCACAGAGTATTGTCGGCCAGAATCCAACCGCCCCCGTTGAGGTGGTTCATGGCCAGTTCGTAGTACTTTATATACTCGCGCTTGTTGCCGTCCATGAACACCATGTCGAACTTCTCGCCCATTGAAGGTACAATCTCAAGTGCATTGCCTATGATGAACTCAATTTTGCCGGCATGCTCCGAACCGTCAATCCACCTGCGCGTGAAGTCCTCAAGCTCGTCCTCAATCTCAAAGGTGTACAGTTTCCCCCCTTCGTCGAGTCCTTCGGCCATGCACAATGCCGAATAGCCCGTGAAAGTACCTATCTCGAGTATTCTCTTCGGGCGTATCATCTTCACCATGAACTTCAGTAACCGACCCTGTATGTGCCCCGACGCCATCTGCGGCGCAAGAATCTCGACGTGTGTGGCACGGAACAGCCTGTAGAGGTATTCCCCTTCGGGGCTGCTGTGGTCGGCAATATACTGGTCAAGCGGTGTGGTTAGGCTCATTTATGTTTCATTTATAACCCTTTCAGTGCGCGAAGATACAACATTTTGCCGAGCAAGCAAAAATGTTATGCCTGCACCTGCTGCGCGGTTCATCTTTTTTTACTATTTTAGAACCCCGAAACACTATATCATGTCAAAGGATATCGACCTGAATGCAAAGTCTCCGGCAATGCGCTACCGCGTGTATCTGAAACTGGAGAAGTCTCTGCAGCCAAAGACTGTGGAGGCCTATCTTGGCGACGTTGACAAATTGCGTGCGTTCCTGGGCGGTGAAGAACAACTGCTCTCTGTAACACTCGACCAGCTCCGCGACTTCCTTTCTGCCCTCGCCGACACCGGCATTCACGCCCGTTCGCGTGCCCGTATATTGTCGTCGCTACGCTCATTCTATGGGTTCCTGAAACTCGATGGTTTCATAGAGAACGACCCCACGGAACTCCTCAAATCGCCCAAGATTGGAATGCACCTGCCCCATGTGCTCACACTGCAGGAAATCGATGACATAATAAATTCCATAGACCTTTCAAAGAAAGAGGGGCAGCGCAACCGTGCAATGATAGAAGTGTTGTATAGTTGCGGGTTACGCGTGTCGGAATTGTGTGACCTTCGTCTTTCGGGTCTCTATTTGCATGAGCAGTTCATCCGTGTCACAGGCAAGGGCGACAAACAGCGCCTGGTGCCAATATCTTCACGCGCCATTGCCGAACTTGAAGAGTATTTCAAAGACAGGAACAGAATACCCATAAAACCCGGTTATGAGGATTATGTATTCATCAGCGAAAGACTCAAGAAACCATTGTCGCGCATAATGGTATTCCATTTCATAAAGGAGCAGGTGCTTGCTGCCGGCGTCAAGAAGAATGTGAGCCCGCACACTTTCCGCCACTCGTTTGCCACTCATCTGCTCGAAGGCGGTGCCAACCTGCGCGCAATACAGGCCATGCTCGGGCACGAGAGCATTGCAACCACTGAAATATATGCTCACATCGACCGCACACGTCTGCGTGAGGAGATAATAGAACATCATCCCCGTAACCGCAGGTTGTGAAAAAAATAAAAAAAACATTCTGTACCCTTTTTTTGATTTTGCCAATTGCAGGAGTAGGATTACCTTTGTAAAAAATAGCGGCAAATATAATCCCGGTAGAATAATAATATCAAATAATATATAAATGTTGAAAAAATTATCCCTTTTGCTCATCTGTGCGGCCGCTGTCGCATTCAACTCATGCAGTTCAAAGATGAGTGCTATGAAACCCGAGTATTTTACAGTAACTCCGGGCGTGTTGGAAGTTGTGGGTACCGAAGTACCGGTTACCGTCGACGGCAAGTTCCCAGCCAAGGTGTTCAACAAGAAGTCGGTCCTCACTGTGACACCGGTCCTCAAGTACAACGGCGGCGAGGCAATGGCCGAGCCGGTAACTTTCCAGGGTTCAAAGGTGCGTGGCAATGACCGTGTCATTTCCTATGACAACGGCGGTTCGTTCAAGACCAGGATGTCATTTGACTATGTTCCCGAAATGGAGGACGCAGAACTATGCCTCCGCTTTCATGTTAACAAGGGCAAGAAGAACTACTCACTTCCCGACGTGAAGATTGCCGACGGTTGCATTGCAACATCTCAACTCTACCGCCAAACGGCCGCCACTGCAAACATCGCGGTTGGTGAAGACGCATTCCAGCGTGTAATAAAGCAGGCAAAAGAAGCAAATATAATGTTCCTCATCCAGCAAACAAACCTCCGTGCTTCTCAAATCACTACCGAGGAAATGGAGGAACTCAAGGCTGCCATGGCCGACATTGCCAAGGATTTTGAAAACAAGGTTATCGATGAGGTTGAGGTTTCGGCCTATGCTTCGCCCGATGGCGGTGTTCTGCTCAACGACAACATTGCTACAGGCCGCGAGGAGAATACAGCCAAGTTCGTCAAGAACGAAATGAAGAAGGCCAAACTCAATGGTTACGTAGACAGCAAGTATACTGCCGAGGATTGGGAAGGTTTTCAGGAACTGGTGGCAAAGTCGGAACTCCCCGACAAGGAACTCATCCTTCGCGTGCTTTCAATGTACGACGACCCCGAAGAGCGCGAAATGCAGATAAAGAACATCTCTTCAATCTACAGCGAAATTGCCGACGATGTGCTGCCTAAACTGCGCCGTGCACGCATAACGCTCAACTATCAGCTCATCGGCCGTTCCGACGACCAGATTCTTGAACAATATGCCGCCGACC
Source organism: Bacteroidaceae bacterium (assembly GCA_017408685.1). Classification (GTDB taxonomy): domain Bacteria; phylum Bacteroidota; class Bacteroidia; order Bacteroidales; family Bacteroidaceae; genus HGM04593. The sequence goes on from JAFQUE010000002.1 coordinate 25,992, forward strand.
CCAAGGTCCTCTCGCTCGAGGAAATTCTTTACTCTTCAATCCTCACCGACGATGTCGAGAAGCAGAAGGAAATCTTCAATACCGCTATCAGGCTGCACCCCGCCGATTATCGCGCATACAACAACCTTGGCGTGCTTGCATACAATGCCGGTGACTATGCAACAGCGGCAAGTTACTTCGAGAAGGCACTCGGCGCCAACGCTGCGGCTCCCGAGGCACAGTTGAATCTTGGCTATCTTGAACTCCTTGAGGGCAACGTTCCCGAAGCCGAGTCGCTCATTGCCCTTGGCATTGACTCCAAGGCCGGTGCCGAGGCTCTCGGTAATCTCTACATAGCACAGGGCGAATATGGTCGTGCCGCAACTCTTCTTGAGGATAATTACACCAACAGTGCGGCTCTTGCACAACTACTCAACAAGGACTACAGCACAGTGCGTGAGACTCTTGACAAAATCAAGACCCCTGACGCTACAACACACTACATAAGGGCTCTGCTTGGTGCCAGGACATCAAACATTGCCTTTGTGTACGACGGTCTCAAGCAGGCAATCAAACTCGACCCCTCGATGGCCAAGAAGGCTGCCGGTGACCTTGAGTTCGCCAAATATATGAAAGACGCCACATTCCGGTCTATAGTCAAGTAACCGTGGCACGGCTCATGATTACAGAACAGGTTGCGTTGCTTGCGCTCTCACGTGCGCAGGTACCGCAACTTGCTCTTTTAAGGCAACTCATAGACAAGGCAGGTAGTGCCAAACTCCTGCTTGAGAATGCAACCGACATACAGCAGATTCTTCCCGGCGCCACTCCCCGGCTTGCCGCACTCCTTTCCGACGCTTCGCTCATTGAACGTGCCGAGCAGGAAATGGAGTTCGTTGAAAAGAACGGAATAAACCTCATATGCCTTGGCGATGAGGCCTATCCCTGCCGTCTTGCCGAGTGCGACGACGCTCCGCTGGTGCTTCATTCAATGGGAAATGCCAATCTCAACGCCCGTCACATAGTCTCCATTGTGGGTACACGCCATGCAAGCGAGTATGGCAAGGAACTGTGCACCAATTTTGTTGCCGACCTTGCTCGGTTTGTGCCCGACACACTCATCGTCAGCGGTCTTGCTTATGGCATTGATGTCTGTGCTCATAGGGCAGCACTCAAAGCCGGACTGCCTACTGTGGGAGTACTTGCTCATGGACTTGACCAGGTATACCCTGCGGCCCACCGTTCCACAGCCAAGAGCATGCTGCAGTGCGGCGGTCTGCTCACTGAGTTCATGAGTGGTACGAATACATTCCCCTCCAATTTCGTACAACGCAACAGAATAGTCGCAGGCATTGCCGACGCCACTGTGGTTGTTGAATCGGCCTCAAAAGGCGGCTCGCTCATTACAGCCTCGCTGGCCGGCAGTTATGCACGTGATTGCTTCGCCTTCCCCGGTCGGGTGAACGACCAGTATTCCCAGGGGTGCAACGAACTCGTCAGCCGCAACAAGGCTGCACTAATAACATCGGCCTATGATTTCGTCGAGGCAATGAACTGGGAAACCGCAACCAAAAAGAAAAACACCGGAGTGCAGACAGAGCTCTTCCCAGAACTCACACCCGAAGAGAACGAAGTAATGACAGCACTCAGCGCCAACAGCGACGGCCTGCAAGTGAACCACTTGGTAGTGCAACTGAATGTGCCAATAAACAGACTCCTTCCCCTCCTCTTCGAAATGGAGATGAAAGGCTACATAAAAGCCGTTGCCGGCGGCAACTATCGAGCACTCATGCGCTGATAGTCCTATTCACTCTGAAATTAAACGATTGCAGGCTTGATAAGTCATGACGATATGATTTTGTAAAGTCATAATGCGCTCAAAGTCCTCTATAAACTTGTTTGATAATTTGTAAGAGAAGTCGACACAAAAAAAGCAACAAGTTAACTTGTTGCTTTTTTTGTGTCGGAATGAGGCGACTCGAACGCCCGACCCCTACGTCCCGAACGTAGTGCGCTACCAACTGCGCTACATTCCGTCACTATTCATGTCGCGAAGATAGTACAAAAATTTATAATAGAGAAATTTTTGAAGTTTTTTGTGGAAATATTTGCATGGTTAAAAACTTTACCCTACCTTTGCACACGCAAAACCACGGTGCCATAGCTCAGTCGGTAGAGCAAAGGACTGAAAATCCTTGTGTCCCCGGTTCGATTCCTGGTGGCACCACGAAGAAAA
>JAFQUE010000015.1 GCA_017408685.1 Bacteroidaceae bacterium
ATTAAAGAAAGGACATCAAATGGAATTTTGGCAATTCTGCTGGTCCACAGTAACAGAGTGTTCAAGAGCAGAGGCCTTCAATGAGATATACAACCGCATGAGAAACAGGTTCCCAAGAGAGATGGAAATTTCCCGTAATGCTTTCAGATATTTTTACAATGGAATAAACTACCCGACTTTATTGCCACACAAAGAAGAGGAATATCAACGTAAGTTCATTGACAGTAATCACAAAAAAATATTCAATGGTTATTTAGACTGTCAGGAAGATTAGATTTACAAATGCAGCAGACAATGGGAAACTATATATGCTTAAATAATATTATATATTTGTCGGTTGTAAACCTGCTGAACCGATGCTTGAACTTCAACTTGAGAGGCAGATGATTGAAGAACCATTTTCTTTTGCCGATTACTGCGAAGAAGAGTATGACAGCATATTTTTAGTTTATCCATATTTCAATACAGAAAAAGAAGGTTTTGTCGACGACCTATATGTCTATAAATGTTAAATAATTAACAAAAACACGAATAAAGTGTCTTGATTAGACAGTTTTTAGTTATTTTTGCACAATGAATATAACTTTGAGCAACTATGGCAACTAAAAAACTGTTTGGAGCATTACTCCTGTCTGTACTATTCGCGTTCACATCCTGCATACAGGAAGAGGCGCTGAATGCCGAATGTGATATAATTGCTTTTGACGAGACTTGGTTAGAAGAAAACAAGAGCTTGTTTTCAGCAACTCCTATAATACCCAATTCATTACCGACCGAATTGTTCGTATATTTCAAGGAAGGTACCAGCATTGGCACTATAAAGTCCAAGGAACCACGCTTTAAACTTACGCACGGCGCCACAATAGAAAAAACAGGCACCACGGACAACGGCAACAACGGTATCATAATTTCCTACAGGACAACTTCACAAGACGGTATGTATCATCGGGACTACAAGGTATACCTTACCATACGAACATGGATTAAGAGAGGAAAACCGTTCAGTTTTGAATCATATGAACCCGAGCAGAAAGGACGATATAACATATGGTATGAAGAGGATGACGGCACAAAACTCTACTGGTGGGCGAGCGGAAACGCAGGTATTGCAATTATAAATCCAAAGACCTATCCTACAGAGGTTGAGGAAAACGGATACAACGGCAAATGTGTAAAACTTGAAACATGTAAAACCAACAAAACCGCTGCGACGTATGGCGGAATGCCTATTGCTGCCGGAAATATATTTTTGGGAGAGTTCGACAGTTCCAACGCTATGGGAAATGCGCTTGCTTCCACACGTTTCGGTTTGCAGATTGTACCCGGCAAGCCACATTCGTTGCGAGGATGGTACAAGTACACACCTGGAGAAACATTTACAAACAAAGCACAAGAGATTATATACGAAAGAAGAGATACGTGTGCAATATATTCGGTCCTATACGAAGTTGACGCTACAAATTTTGTTCCACTTGATGGCAACGATGTACTCACTAACGAGCGTATAGTCATGGTCGCTGAACTTGACAATCCCGGTGAACCACAGGAGTGGACCGAGTTTGAGATACCGTATGTGACCAGAAACGGAAAGACCTTTGACGCAGAAAAGTTAAAGAATGGAGAATACGCAATAACCGTTGTCGCAAGTTCAAGCAAGGACGGAGCCCATTTTGAAGGCGCCATAGGCAGCAGACTCTATGTCGATGAGTTGGAGATAATTTGGGAGGATGAGTGATAACTGATAATAAGAATATGCTATGAAAAACATATATGCAACACTTTTTGCGGTAATGATAGCATTGACCGCAACAGCACAGGAAAGGTCCTTTATCAGCAACACTGACAAGAATCTCCAGAATGCCGAGAAAGCCGGATGGCAGGTAAGACTCAGTGCAGCCTACAACATTGGCGGAACATCGCCTATTCCTTTACCGGTTGAAATACGTGCCATAGAGGGTTTCAATCCGGGACTGCATTTCTCCATAGCAGGAGATGTACAGAAAGGCATTACTGAAGCATGGGCCCTACGCTGCGGCATAAGATTCGAAACAAAAGGAATGACAACAGACGCCGACACCAAAATGTACCATATGGAACTCGAAGGCATTGAAGGTGTGTTCACGGGCAAAGTAAAAACCAAAGTCAAGAACTCATATCTTACATTGCCCGTTGTAGGAGTATACAATATAAGTACCAGATGGAGCGTGAACGCAGGTGCCTATGTTTCGTATCTCGTAGACGGAGAGTTCTCCGGAAGCGCATACAACGGTTACCTCCGCGAAAAAGACCCGACCGGTCCAAAACAGGAAATACCAAGCGCAGGATATGAATTCAGTGACAAGTTGCGTAAATTCAACTGGGGACTCCAGGCCGGATTTGAATACCGTGCCTACAAGCACCTTGGCGTGTTCGCCAACCTGCTGTGGAGCATGAACGGAATATTCCCGACCGACTTCGGCGGTGTCACATTCGCCCTCTACCCAATATATGGTTCATTAGGATTTGCATATATCTTCTAAAAAAAGAACATTTATTCAAATATAAATCAAAAGCTTATGAAAAAATTTTTACTTTCAATGGCGGTAGCTGTAACCGCAGTGTTTGCAACAGCACAGACAAAAGTATACAGCGACTTGCTTACTGTCAGCATAAACAACTCTCCCGTTCAGGAGGAGATTGCTGACATTGATGTTACAACAAACAGCGATGGGACCTACACCCTTACATTAAGAAACTTCATTCTTCAAGATGAAGAGCCCATGTATGTCGGGAACATCATTATCGACAACATCACAACCACCAAGGAGAAAGGTGTTGAGTTATTCTCACTTAAGCGCGACATTGTAATTGCAGAAGGTGATGATAAAAACATTGCATGGGGAGGTCCGGCTCTCGGTGAGGTGCCCATTGAACTCGCAGGCAAAATGACAAACGACAAATTGTATTGCAACATCAGTATCGACCTCCAAATCATGCAAGTAGGTGTTGTTTTCGGTAAGGAGATTGTAAAGAATACAATGTATACAGATGACCTCAATGTAAGCATAAACAACAACCTCGTCCAGAGCGAGAGGACAGCTATCAATGTTGTTGAGTTTGTAGACGGAACTTATTCTCTTGCTTTAAGAAACTTCATTCTTCAAGATGAAGAGCCCATGTATGTCGGGAACATCATTATCGACAACATCACAACCACCAAGGAGAAAGGTCTTGAGTCATTCTCTCTTAAGCGCGACATTGTAATTGCAGAAGGTGATGATAAAAACATTGCATGGGGAGGTCCGGCTCTCGGTGAGGTGCCCATTGTACTCGCAGGCAAAATGACAGACAGCAAACTGTACTGCAACATCAGTATCGACCTCCAATTCATGCAAGTAGGTGTTGTTTTCGGCAACGAAAGTCTCAGCGGCATTGAGGAAATTGCAGGCGAAAAGGGTTCAAAGACCATCTTTGACATCACAGGCCGCCGCGTTGAAACAGTAACAGCGCCAGGTATATACATCGTTAACGGCAAAAAAGTACTTGTAAAGTAAATACCATTTTACCCGATAACATTAATGAGACATCAAAGGACGCCCCGGGGCGTCCTTTGATGTCTCATTAATGTTGCTTATTTTGTGGATTTTTACGAAATTTGCATACATTGAGGAAATAAATTCACGAAAGATAACGCAAAATACAATATCACCGGCCTTTTTGCGTTGATAATTAGGTTAATTGAGAGATTTCCAAAGTACATGAGAAAGTGGTTGCTAATACTGTTATTTGCTTTTGGCACGTACCATACCGTACGCGCACAGTATGACGTACACTACACCCATTATTGGAGAATGCTTAACTTCTACAACCCGGCAGGCGCGGGAGCCGAACGCAAGATGTTCGTGTATGCCGCATATAGCAACCAGATGTCCGGATTCGAACACAACCCCAAAAGCATGCTCTTGAACATAGACTCTCCCATACCATTCATACGTGGAGACCACAATCTTGGTATTGGGGCGCTCAATGACGATATAGGTCTCTTCAGCAATCAGCATGTGTATCTGAATTATGCCTTTGCCTTCAAGTTGTTCGGCGACAGGTTCGCTATCGGAGCACAGGTGGGGATACTCAACAGTACCTTTGACAGCAAGGACCTTGTACTCGCCGACAAGAACGACCCGGCCTTTCCCAGCGGAAATGCCGACGGAAACTCCATCGATTTCGGTGCCGGACTGCTCTATCAGCACAAATATTTCTACGTAGGAGCATCGGGCCTGCACCTGAACGGCCCGACTATTCTACTGGGCGAAAAGAACGAGATTGAAATATCGCAATACCTTAATTTTACGGCCGGAGGCAATATACCGATAAAAAATACGTTAATAACAATACAGCCCTCACTGCAGGTGATGACAGACTTGGTTTCATGGCGTGCCGACATAACGGCAAGGGGAACATATGAATACCGCAGCAAGCAGTTCTTCGGCGGTATCACATACAGTCCCAACATATCTGTTGCATTCTTTGCAGGACTGGAGATGTTGAACGTGACATTAGGTTACGGATATGAACTTTTTACCTCGGGTGTCGGTGCTGCCAACGGCAGTCACGACATATTCCTTGGTTACCAGATAAACCTTGACTTGTTCAAGAAAGAAAAAAATAAACATAACAGTATAAGAGTATTACAATGATGAAGAAATCGGTTTTTCTCTCAATGCTTCTTCTATCGCTCGCAATGATTTCGTGCATGGGTTCACGTATAGGAATGAGCAATTCGCAAGGCGGCGAAGTAACCGGAGTAAACGGTACGGCCGTCAATGAACCTACACCATACGGAATGGTATTCGTTCCCAGAGGTTCAATAAAGGTGGGTGACGAAAAGAACGACTCGCTATGGGGTACCGGTGCACCGACAAAGGATGTATCGGTAGACGCATTCTGGATGGACGAGACAGAGGTGTCAAATGCGAAATACCGCCAGTTTGTATTTTGGGTACGCGACTCAATAATACGCGAACGCCTTGCCGACCCTGCATACGGCGGTGACGAGACGTTCAAAATTACAGAAGACGAGTATGGCGAACCCATTACCCCATACCTCAACTGGAAGAAACCCATCCCCTGGAGAAAACCTACAGAGGATGAACTGCGTGCCATTGAAAGCGTGTATGTGAAGAACCCGATAACAGGCGAAAAAATGCTCGACGCGGCACAGATGAACTACCGCTATGAAATCTATGACTACACCCAGGCTGCACTCCGCAAGAACCGTATCAATCCCGAGGAGCGCAACCGCAACACCGATATCCCGGTAAACTATGACGAGGTCATCACAATTTCAAAGGACACAGCATACATAGATGACGAAGGCAACATTGTAAGGGAGACAATCAACCGCCCGCTTTCAGGTCCTTATGATTTCCTCAACACATATATAATAAACATCTACCCCGACACGACATGTTGGGTCAATGACTTCCCTAATGCAAACAACGAGACATACCTGCAGTTGTACTTCAGCCACCCCAACTACGACAATCACCCTGTAGTAGGCGTAAGTTGGGAGCAGGCGAATGCATTCTGTGCTTGGCGCACCGAATACCTCATCAAAGGACTTGGCGCCCAGGCAAAATGGATTCAGCGCTACCGCCTGCCTTCGGAGGCCGAGTGGGAATATGCTGCACGCGGCAAGGAAGGCAGCCGTTTCCCTTGGGAACAGAACGACACAAAGAGCGAGGAAGGCTGCTACTATGCCAACTACAAGCCGGGTGAAGGCAACTACACCAAGGACGGCAGTCTCATCACATCGCGTTGCGGAATATTCTCGGCAAACTCCAATGGATTATACGACATGGCCGGAAATGTTGCCGAGTGGACTTCAACCGTATATACAGAAGCCGGTGTATTGCAGATGAGCGATATCAACCCCGACCTGCGATACCGTGCTGCCAAGGAGGACCCATACAGCATGAAGAAGAAGGCTGTGCGCGGAGGTTCATGGAAAGACCCCGTAAGGTTCATACAGGGAGCGACCAGAACATCGGAATACCAGAACGAATCACGCTCATACATAGGTTTCCGCTGTGTACGCAGTTATGCGGGAACTGAGCGCAGAAGATAAGAGAAACAGACTTCAGGAAGACAAAAACAAAGAAACATATATGAAAAAGGCTAAAGGTTTTATAAGGAGCATACAGGCATTCATGGACTCCGCACGAGGAAAGACAGTCCTTAACTACCTCTACAGTTGGGGTGCTGCAATTGTGATTCTGGGTACCCTGTTCAAACTCACCCACATGGCAGGAGCAAACATCATGCTTTTCGTTGGTATGGGTACCGAAGTTATCGTGTTCTTCTTCTCGGCTTTCGAGCGCCCATATGAGGTTGCAGAAGAGGAGAGACTCGAGGAGGGCGAGGATGCAACAGCGGTGCGCACAACAGGCGGGCAGCCAATAATCATAAACGGCCCGATTGTTGCCAGTGGCGGAGCAGACTATGCAACAGGCGGGGAGGTTGTCCCGGAGCAGTGTACTCCTGTTGCTGAAGCAGGCGGACCTGCAACAGCACAGCCTGTCTGCGGAACACAGCCGGTTTACGGAGGACAACAGCCGTTGCCCGTAGCCAATGTCGAGAACATCAATAACATGGACAAGGTAACAGAGGAGTATGTTGAACAGGTACGCGCCCTCAATGAGGCCATCCAGCACATATCAAAACAGACCGAGGCTCTTGGTCACAATCTTGAGGAGATGGAGACCCTCAGACGCAACCTCACCGGTGTCAATGCAGTATATGAGATTCAGTTGCGCAATGCCAGCGGACAACTCAACTCACTTGACCAGGTCAACGAGCAGACACAGAAGATGGCAAGACAGGTAGAGGAACTCAACACGCTTTACGCCCGCATGATTGAGGCTATGACAACAAACACGAACCGTCAACAAATATAATTCAGGCAGACGATGAAAATCAAGAAACAGAAAGTCTCACCACGCCAGAAGATGATAAACCTCATGTACGTTCTTCTGATGGCGATGCTTGCCTTGAACGTATCCTCGGACGTGCTTAACGGTTTTACGCTTGTCGACGAGAGCCTCAGCAAGAGTGCAGACAATACTGTAAAGCAGAATGACATGCTCTACGAAGCGTTTGAACTCTACTATGAGCAGAACCCGGAGAAGGTACAGGAGTGGTACGACCGCGCCATGGAGGTCAAAGGGTTGTCTACATCGCTTTATGACTATGCCAACGAACTCAAGGAACGCATAGCGAAGAAGGCTGATGGAGAAAAAGGCGACTACAGGAACCTCAAGAACCGCGAGGACCTTGAAGCGTCGACATACGTAATGCTGGCACCAGGAACCGGCGAAGGAGACAAACTTTACAATGCCATAACAGAGTACCGCGAGAAGATTCTTTCAATGGTGGACAACCCGGCACAGAAGGAAATCATAATGGAAACCCTCAGCACCGACGTGCCCCAGCGCGACCAGAGCCTGCTCAAGAACTGGCAAGAGTACCACTTCGAGAACATGCCGGCGATTGCTGCCATTACCCTTCTCACTAAAATACAGAACGATGTGAGATACCTCGAAGGTGAAGTTCTCCACACGCTGTCAAAGAACATTGACCTCGGCGACGTGCGCGTAAACCAGATTCAGGCATTGGTGATACCGACATCAAAGAACATTGTACGCGGCGGCAACTTCTCGGCACAGATAATACTTGCAGCGGTTGACTCTACCCAGCGCCCGCAGATATACATTGGCGACAAACTGCTTGAATCGGAGAACGGCGAATACAATGTTCTATGCAACAAGACAGGCGACTACACTCTGAACGGATATATGCTTATAAATGACGGTGCAGGTTCGCAGTCACGCTATGACTTCTCACAGAACTACACCGTTGTGGACCCCACGGCAACAGTGAGCGCCTCTATGATGAATGTGCTCTATGCAGGTTTTTCAAACCCGGTAAGCATTTCCGTTCCCGGGGTTGCAGCCAACCGCATTTCAGCGAATATATCCCAAGGCAGTGCAAGCATAAAGAGTGACGGCAACGGAGGCTACATTGTGGTACCTACAAAGGTGGGAGAAGAACTCAAGATTGGTGTAACGGCACGCAATGATTCCGGCAAGAGTCAAAGCATGGGCGAATACACATTCCGTGTGCGCCAACTGCCCGACCCAACGCCATTCATAGAGTACAAGGACAAGGACGGCAATACACAGCGTTACCGTGGTGGCAGAGGACTCAGCAAACAGGCCCTCATGAGTTCAAACGGCATTGTGGCAGCCATTGACGACGGCCTTCTCAACATCGGTTTCAAGGTACTCTCCTTCGAGACAGTATTCTTTGACAACATGGGCAACGCCAAACCAATGACATCGGAAGGAACAGACTTCTCGCCGCGCCAAAAGGATATGATGCGCGACTTGGGCCGCGGCAAACGCTTCTACATATCACATGTAAAGGCAGTTGGTCCCGACAACGTGGAGCGCCTGTTGCCTACCACACTTGAGGTTATCATAAACTAAGAAACAGTTTCTAAAAACGGACAAACAATACAATTATGCAATACATCAGCCGACTATTAGTCATCGTATCGTTCCTGCTTGCAACACAAGTAACCTTGGCGCAGCCACCTGCACGTCAGAAGGGCAAAGCGAAAAAGGAGAACAAGGCAGGCGCACCAAAAGAATTTGCCGGATTGAGCGAAAGAGCAAAAAGCCAGTACCCGGGTACAGTGGCCCCGCAAGAGGTTGAATGGAAACGCGATGTATACCGCGTACTGGACCTGAAGAAGGAGGAGAACGCTTCACTCTATTACCCGGTAGAGCAGATGGGCAACAGCATGAACCTCTTCACATTCCTCTTCCACAAGATTCTTGAAGGCAAGATTACAGCATATGAATACAGTCTTGACGGTTACGAGTCGTTTACCGAGGAAAATATCGTCAACATAAAGGAAATGCTTGAGGATTACCGTATATTCTATGAGGAAGCAGATGGGGAACTCGTTGTGGGCAGAAGCGACATCCCCAGCGCCGAGGTTCTCAGTTACTATGTGAAAGAGAGTCACTACTATGACAACAAGACCGGAACATACGGCAAACGTATCACAGCCCTCTGCCCTGTATTGCACCGTTCAAGCGACGACTTCTCGACACAGGTTACCAAGTACCCTATGTTCTGGATAAACTATGACGAGGCAGCAGCATTGCTTGCGCAGCAGAATGTGATGACAAGCAGCCTGAACAACGTATCTTCAACCAGTTTTGATGACTACTTCACCAAGGGTACATACAATGGAGAAATTTACAAGACTGTAAATTTGAGGAACCTTGCTATAGCGCAATACTGCAAGGACTCTACCGAAGTGAAGAAAGAGCAACAGAAGATTGAGCGACAACTCAAGGACTTCCGTACAAACCTATGGAGCACCAAAACTGTTGCCGAAATACAGCAGGACTCAATAGCAGCCGCAGCAAAGGCCGCCAATGACTCAATCAACGGCACTGCCACACCCGAGAAGAAAGAGAAGAAAGCAACTGCACGCAAAAGCAAAGAGACCAAAGCAAAAAAAGAAGTAAAGAGAAAGAAAGAGAGCGAGCCGAAAGGCAATAGCGGTGCAGCGAGAGTCTCGGTCCGACGTACACGCAGATAAACATTTTTACCGAAAATTTGTATATTTACTTATTTTATCGTTCTTTTGTGACATAAAATAGGTATTGGACAGCATTGTAATACCGACGTATGGCAATGCTGTCTTGTTTAACAACTTAAAGACAAAGACCATGAAGAAATTTTTTGGAACTCTACTGACAATCGCACTCTTTGCGGCAACCCCTGCCGCAGCACAGTTCAACTTCGGTGTGAAGGCTGGTGTAAACATTGCCGAAAGACCAACAGACCTTAACTCATTAAAGGCTGCTGCAAAGGGTAATGCCGGATGGTACGTGGGTCCTATGGCAAAGTTCACAATACCCGTTATCGGACTTGGATTTGAAGCCAACCTGCTCTATTCACAGACCGGTACAACCATTGATGGCAAGAATATCAACAAGCAGAGTATTGACATTCCGGTATATCTGCGTTACGAACTTTCATTGCCGGCCATAAACAAGTTCGTTGAACCGTTCGTTGCCATTGGCCCGCAGTGGAGTTGGAATATCGGTGAAAAGAACTTCGTATGGCAACTTGCAGAAAGTACAGCCACAGGTGAGGACCTTACGACGAAGTATACATTGGAGTCAAGCACCCTGAGCCTGAATCTTGGACTTGGCGTAGTGCTGCTTGACCACATCCAGGTTCATGCCAACTATAACCTTGCACTCGGCAACACAAGCAACTACATGGCACCTGACTTCACCGCGGCAGAGAGTGCTTACAAGCACATCAAGTCAAAAACAAACGTTTGGCAGGTATCTGTAGGCTATATATTCTAACCAGGCAGATACAATAAAAACAATAAGACACTTCCCGCAGGAAGTGTCTTATTGTTTTTACCCGAACGGGAACTACTGCACGCGCAATCGTTGTCCCGGGCGTATTATCGAATTTGCCGTAAGTCCATTGAGTTTGAAGATTGAGCGCTGCGAAACCCCATGTTTCTTTGCAATCTTTGCTATTGTATCGCCCGACTTCACCTTGTGGAACTTTGGTTCAGGACCAGCCACTTTTACCTTACCGTTCTCAATGTAACGCGAACCTGGACGGCGGTAGACATAACTCTCGCCTGTGACTGTCTGGTTCTTGAAGTCGAACAGTTTTGCAGGGTCAATGCACTTGCCAAGCAATATTGTCTCAAAATGAAGATGAGAGCCTGTTGAACGGCCCGTATTGCCACCAAGACCTATTGGCTGGCCTGCTTTAACATTTTGGTTCTCTATTACCAGTTTCTTCGACAAATGGGCATAAAGAGTCTCAATACCGTTATTGTGGCGTATGACTACATAATGTCCGTAACCCCTGCGTTGGTAGGCGGTAATACGTACCTTGCCATCGAATGCTGCATATATTGTATCGCCCCTCTCTACCTTTATGTCAAGACCGTTGTGCACACGGCGTCGACGCGGACGATAACCGAATATATCGGTTATCTTGCGGCTTGTTGTAGGCATTACAAAACCTGTGAGGTCAATTTTGAACGAATCGGGCAATGTTGCCGTAAAATGCACCCCTGTATTTTCCCACTTGGGATACATGTCCATTGAGGGTATCACATACGACTCGTTCAACAGCATATTATGCGGCGCCACAGAATCGACTCTTTCCATATGCCTGCTGACAACAACCTTGTCCACAAGCATGTCTTGTGCTGCCACACCTATGGACAGCACAGCAAACAACGATACAAGAAGTATTGATTTGAAGTATTTCACGTGTAATTATTTGAATTTCTGACTCTCCTCGCCGCCATACTCGAAACGGGTAACGGCCGATTCGTAATCGTACAGTTCATTTGGAGCGAAGAAGCGGTTAATCTCTATGAGAGCATTCTCTACAGAATCGGAAGCATGAATGACATTTTGCTCACCGCTCATAGAAAAATCGCCGCGGATTGTACCGGGAAGTGCCTTGCGCGAATTTGTTGCGCCCACAAGCAGGCGTACGGTATCTACAGCCTCGGCACCCTCTACACAGCATGCGATTATTGGTGCTGCCTGCATTGAAGCCTTGAGGTAGGGGAAGAAGGGACGTTCCTTGAGGTGTGCGTAGTGTTCGTTTACAATCTCATCGGTCATAAACATCATCTTTATACCCACGAATCTGAGACCTTTACGTTCAAAACGGGTGATAATATCACCTATAAGACCACGCTGAATGGCATTGGGTTTCACAAGAATAAGAGTTCTTTCCATGTTCTTTATGTTTGGTTATAAGTTTGCTGCAAAGATAGTAAAAAAAGGTTACTGTTGCGTAAACTAAAGACTTAAGAATTAATAAAAAGGCAAATGAGATGAAATGTTGTACTCATGATATTGCACCCCAGTTCCAATTGCGCATATCCTTTATTGCACGCAGACGTTCCCACACAACCTTATAAAGCGGGGAGTTACGTTCCGGGTCGGCATTCACCACAGCACGTGCGACCTCGCGCACATACTGCAGCAACTTCTCGTCACGGGCAAGATTGGCAATTTTAAGGTCGAATGCAATGCCGCTCTGCTGTGTACCTTCCATATCGCCCGGACCGCGCAACTTCAGGTCGGCCTCGGCAATCTCGAAACCGTCATTGCTTGTTGTCATAATCTCCATGCGTTTGCGGGTATCCTCGGAGAGTTTATAGTCGGTCACCAATATGCAATAGGACTGCGAAGCGCCACGCCCAACCCTTCCGCGCAACTGATGAAGTTGTGAAAGGCCGAAACGTTCGGCATTCTCAATAACCATAACCGAAGCATTCGGGACATCCACACCCACTTCAATTACCGTGGTGGAGACAAGTACCTGCGTCTCGCCCGAAGCAAAACGGCGCATTTCCTCATCTTTTTCCTTCGGTTTCATCTTGCCATGGAGTTTGCTTAATCTGAAATCGCAGAAAACATTACACAAATGTCTGTAACCGTCTTCAAGGTTCTTCAGGTCCAATTTTTCGCTCTCATTGATGAGCGGGTATACCACATAGACCTGCCTGCCCTCCTGCAACTGCTTGCGCATGAAGGAGTACATACTGTCGGCACGATTACGGAAGATATGCGTGGTTGTAATGGGTTTGCGCCCGGGCGGCAACTCATCGATTACCGAGACCTCAAGGTCACCATACAACGTCATTGCCAATGTGCGGGGGATAGGAGTTGCGGTCATGACCAAAATATGCGGCGGGATACTGTTCTTCGCCCACATCTTGGCTCTTTGGACAACGCCGAAACGGTGCTGTTCGTCTATTACCACAAGCCCCAGATTGTAGAAAAGTACATTGTCCTCGAGCACAGCATGCGTACCAACCAGGATATCCACTTCACCCGTTTCGAGTGCCTGAAAGAGCGGCACGCGCTCCTTCTGTCTTGTGCTGCCCGTGAGAAGTTCTACCCTCACAGGCAGACTGCCGAGCAGGCGACGTATCGTTGCGAAATGCTGTTCGGCAAGAATTTCCGTGGGAGCAAGAATGCAGGCCTGATACCCGTTGTCTTTGGCAAGAAGCATTGAAAGAAGGGCTACAAGTGTCTTGCCGCTGCCGACATCGCCCTGCAACAGGCGATTCATCTGCCGGTTGCTGTTCACATCGGCACGTATCTCACGCACGACCCGCTTTTGGGCACCGGTGAGTTCAAAAGGCAGATTCTCGTGATAGAAACGGTTGAACATATCACCGACTTTGGAAAAGCGGTGGCCCACATAGCGCATTTGCCTGTCGCGCGCATACTGAAGAATGTTCAGTTGTATATAGAACAGTTCCTCGAACTTGAGCCTGTACTGGGCAAGCTGCAGTTCCTTTGTGTTCTTGGGAAAATGTATTATCCGCAAGGCGTCGTCAAGAGACATGAGCCCGTGCTTGCGGACAATATCATCGGAAAGCGTCTCGGGAATCTCCGATGTGAGCAACCCGAAGAGGTTGTGTACAAGTTTCGCCATAGCATTGGAATTCAATCCATGGCGTTTCATCTTTTCTGTGGTGTTGTAGTATGGTTGCAAGCCCATATTGCTCAGTTGCAGTGTTGAGGCGTCGTCGACATCGGGGTGTGCTATGTTCACCCTGCCATTGAACATAGACGGTTTGCCGAACACCACATACTGCGTTGCAATCTTCAGGCGGTTCTTCACATATTTGATACCTTTGAACCATACAAGGTCTACGAATGCCGTGCCGTCGGTGAAATGTGCCACAAGACGGCGGGTTGCACCCTCTCCCATCTCCTCGAATGAGCGTATTTCCCCTACAAGTTGCACATGCTGCAGATGACCGCCGAGTTCTTCGACCTTGAAAACACGGCTGCGGTCAATATATTTATACGGGAAATAGTACAGCAAATCGTGCAGAGAACGTATGTTCAGTTCCCCACTGAGGAGAGCGGCCCGCTGTTCCCCGACACCCGGAAGGAATTTTATATTTCTTGTTGCGGTATCCAGCATTCCATAAGTGTACTTGCAACCATCAAGTCAAATGGAGTAGTAAGTTTTATGTTCTCACGGTTGCCTTCCACGGCAACGACATCCATACCCGAAGCCTCGACCACCGAAGCGTCATCGGTAAAGGATTCTATGAAGCGTTGCTCATATGCACGGCGAAGAACCGACAGTTTGAACACTTGAGGCGTCTGTACAAGACGGTAACGGTCGCGCGGAACAACTTCGGTAACGCCGTTGCCGCCGACAATGTGACGCAGGCTGTCCTGAACATCAATCATTGGTATTGCAGCACCATGAATCCATGCCTCGCGGAAACAGTCATCCACAACTTTCTGCGATACAAATGGGCGTACGCCGTCATGCACACCGACAAGAGCCTCATCCAAGTCGTCGACCTGAGCAAGCCCGTTCTGTACAGAGTGGAAACGTGTTGCTCCACCTTGTGTGAGGAGGAGAGGCACAGCAAATTCATACTGTCTGCACAAATCCTTCCACAAATCGAACTGGTCGGCCGGCAACACCAGCACCAACTGCATTGAGGAATCTATTGCATGCAGACGCTCCAGAGTAACCATCAATATGGGCCTGCCGCCTATATTCTGAAACTGCTTGGGCAGTTCACCACCCATGCGGAGCCCCTTGCCGCCCGCAACTACTATAAGATATTTTTTCATAATCAATTATATTCAGAACTGCATTTGTGAACGCAGTGTCGCTACGGTTTCTGCGCCGCAAAGACGTTCTACTATAGCAAAACCGAAATCAAAAGATACTCCCGGGCCACAGCCTGTGATTATGTTGCCATCCTCCTGGACCGCAACCGCTGTGTACTCGGCACCTAAGAGGTCGCTCTCACAACCGGGGTAACATGTAGCCTTGCGCCCTTGCAGTATACCGATACGGCCCAGCACCATAGGTGCCGCACATATCGCCGCAACAAGAAGGCCTCTTTCATGTGCTGCCACCAACACCTCGCGCAACGACCCATGGGCCGAAAGATTGTCGGTACCGACTCCGCCGCCGGGCAATACCAGGGCCATAGCGTCATCAAAGGCAACATTCTCATAGAGTTCATCGGCCATTACAACAACGTTCTGTGCCGACACCACTTCACGGCGCTTCATTATGGAAACTGTCACGACTTCAAGACCTGCACGACGCATGACATCGACCGGTGCTAATGCCTCAACGGTCTCAAAACCGTCGGCAAGGAACAGATATACTTTCTTCATATTCCTGATAATCAATAATTCATTTTAAACCTGAACGTAATTGTACCCTCTTCGTTCTCTGTGAGACTGGATACTTTGTTGAAACGTACTTTATACGCTTCTTTCTCGGCAACCTGCTTGAGTTTGACCGATGTAGCCCTGGCATTGGCATTTATCACCTTGCCATCGGGATTAACGAGCACCTTGACAATGACCACTCCCTCTTCCTGCACCGGGATTTTCCTGTTCAGTTCACTCACCACCTTGCGGTTACCGACACTCGCCTCGATACCATGTCCGTTGCCCATGCCGGCAAGTGCGCCATTGTCAGTGCCGCCTTCAACAGTTCCGTCAATACCTACACCATCACTCTTACCGCCGGCACTGCTTATTTTACCCGACTTCCCGAAGGTTCCTGCCACAGATTTTGCAATTTTCTCCTTGGCTCTGCGCTCGGCTTCCTCTTTGGCCTTGCGTTCGGCCTCTTCCTTGGCTTTGCGCCTCTCCTCTTCAAGGCGCTGTTGTTCAATTTCCCTCTCCTTATTCAGTTTCAAGGTATCAACGGGAATGCTCTGCTCGTCATTCTGGGCAATGAGCGGTTCCTCTACGGCTTTGGGCTGAGTTACCGGCGTGGGCGGTGGTACCTGCTCCACTTGCTGCACATCGGGGATGACCTTTGCCTCAAAGAACTCTTCCCCTGCAACATCCTCAACTGCGCTCTGCATTTCAATGTTGCTCTTTTCGGGTTGAGGCTCAATACGTTCCAGAACAAGTAGATATAGCAGTAGCAGCAACAGCAGATGGAATACTGCCGTGCCGACTATACCATATATCTTTTCTCTTGAAATATCCTTCATCACTTCTTATCGGGCTGACGTGTTGCAAGCACCATCTTGAACTCGTTATCGTTTGCTATGTTCAGTACTTTGACAACCTCGCCATAAGGAATTGTCTCATCGGCGTAGAGGGCCACATACATCTCATTGTCCTTCTCGCGGCACTCAAAAAGAAATGCGGTCAGTTCTTCATGACCGGCTATCTGCTGCGGTTCATCCTTGTCCCACTGCACGAACATGTTAAGTTCCTTGTCTATGGTCACGCGTGCCATTGGTTTTGCATGCGTCTGTGCCTTACCCTCGGGAAGAAGCACCTTTATTGCATTGGGCGCAACGATAGTCGATGTCAACATGAAGAATATCAGCAACAGGAAGATGATATCCGTCATTGATGACATTGAGAAGCCATCGATACTCTTTGTCTTTCTCTTTATCATATCCCTGCACTTTTATTCTTGTGACTTGAAGCCCGATGAAGGCTGTGCGGGAGCATTCTTCCCCGCAGCCTCCTTTGCTTCAGAGACAATCTCAAGGAAAGTTATCATATCAGCCTCCATAAAGTTCTGCACCCTGTCGACCTGCGCTACCAGATAGTTGTAAGCAAATATTGCTATGATACCGACAATGAGACCGCCGACTGTAGTTACCATAGCCTCGTATATACCGCCGGAAAGCAGTGAGACGTCAATATTGTTACCGGCGTTGGACATCTGCCAAAAGGCCTGGACCATACCTGTAACGGTACCCAGGAAACCGAGCATTGGAGCAACCGCAGCAATTGTCGAGAGAACGGGCAACCCTTTCTCAAGAGCCGCAATCTCCACTCCTGCATTATTCTCAAGGACCTGACGGATGGATACCGTATCGAGCTTGCAATCCTTCACGCCCTTGGCAAGGATACGCGACATTGGAGTGTTCTGCTTTTCACAATAATTCACGGCCGACTTTATGTCATTGTCCCTGAGATTATCATTTATGCGGTCAAGCAGATAAGGATTCTTGTGCATTGCTTTGCGGAGCGTCATGAAACGCTCGATAAATATGTATATGCCAAGTATCGACAATATCGCCAATACTACCATAATCCACCCGCCCTTCATTGCGAGGTCAAGAATATTCAAGCTCTCCTGTACCGGTTCAACGACTTGCGTCAGCACCTCTGCCCCCGTTGCCTCTACAGCAACTTCTGTTAGAAAAATCATAGCAAATTCATTTATAAGAGTTTCAGAATCATTTATTTTATCAGACACTTCTTGTAGGCGGTCACGGTAGCCTCAAGACCCATGTAGAGGGCGTCACATATGAGAGCATGACCAATGGAGACCTCATCGACCCATGTTATCACATCGGTAAAGTACTTCAGGTTCTCAAGACTCAGGTCATGGCCCGCATTAAGACCTATACCCAGTTTCTTTACACATTCCGCGGTCTTGAGGAAAGGAGCGATGGCCGCCTCGGGATTTTCGGCAAACATATGCGCATAAGGTCCTGTATAAAGTTCCACTCTGTCGGCACCTGCCTCGGCTGCGAACTCAGCCATCCTCGGATTGGCGTCAATGAACAGAGAACTGCGTATTCCCGCCTCCCTGAGGTCATTGAGTATCTCGCGCAGGAAAAGTTGCTCCTTCTCGGTATCCCAACCGCTGTCCGATGTCAACTGCTCGGGTTTGTCCGGCACCAGTGTAACCTGGGACGGCCGCACACGCAATACAAGGTCCATGAATTCCTTGGATGGATAGCCTTCTATGTTGAACTCTGTACGCAGTACCCCCTGCAGCGCGAGAACATCGTCGCGGCGTATGTGACGCTCATCGGGGCGCGGGTGCACCGTTATTCCGTCAGCACCGAAAAGTTCGCAATCCTTTGCCACTTTAAGGATATCGGGATTGTTACCTCCACGGGCATTCCTTATTGTAGCCACTTTATTTATGTTTACACTCAGTTTGGTTCTCATATGGGAATATCAAAAATTCAGCATAACAGGCAACAGCAAGTGCAGTGTAACCTATTATTTTGCAAAAATAGCACAAAAAAGAAATATTTATATTATAAAATGTCTTAATTTTGTAACCGACAGCGCATGAAAGCGACCAAAGCCCATATCCGTCCAGGACAGGCATGCATGCGGATACGTTTAACATATAAACTTCAGTTATGAGATTTGCTATATTCGGGAACAGGCACCAGATAAAGAAGTCAAGGAGCATTGAGCAGTTGTTCAGTGCCATAATGAGACACGGCGCCACATTTGCAATCGACCGGCCGTTCCATGAATTCCTGCTGAACGAAGGTATTTCTGTACCCGAGCCCGAAGAACTGATTACAGGCACCGACTTCACGGCAGATATTGCAATAAGTTTCGGCGGTGACGGAACCCTGCTGCGCACAGCAGGGAGGATTGGACACAAGGAGATTCCCATCCTGGGCATAAATGCAGGACGACTGGGGTTCCTGACAACAACATCCAATGAGGATATCGACTATGTAATAGACAAGATACACAAGGGAGAATATGAGATTGAACGGAACACTGTGATTGAAGCCGTTACCGATGGCGAAAGATTGAAGAACTATCCCTTTGCGCTAAATGAGATTGCCGTAATGAAACACGACAGTTCCTCCATGATGACACTTGAGGTTACACTGAACGGCAAGGATAGAATAATTTACCAGGCCGACGGATTGATTGTTGCTGCGCCATCGGGGTCCACCGGTTATTCGCTGAGTGTTGGAGGCCCCATCATTGCGCCCAACGCCAACGTACTTGTACTCACCCCCATTGCTCCACACAGTCTCAGTGCAAGACCATTGGTAATCAACGACAACACTGTTATCGAGATAAAAGTGAACAGCCGCAGTCACAATTTCCTCATAGCACTTGACGGGCGTAACGAGAGTTGTGATGAATCGACAACGATAAAAGTGCGCAAAGCCGATTATAAACAACTCATAATACGCCGCAAAGAGCACACTTTCATACAGAACCTGCAGGAGAAACTTATGTGGGGAACGGATATCAGGGAATAACCCGTTCCTCTTTGTGTATCTGAGACAGCTGTTATCTTGTCTGCGGTGTAAAACTCTTTGACGAACCTCCGGTTGCTGTTCCTCCTACTGTAAAAACTCCGTTAAAATACGATTCTGTGACACCGGCAACAGCCGTTACACCATACATGAGAGTATGAGAAGAGGTTGTGAAACCGGAAGATGAGAGCAGAACTTTTGCACTGCTTACTGTATTCGGACACATATAAGAGAACATGACATTACCGGAACTGTCCTTGACTGTAAGGTACTTGCCTTGACTTACCGTAACAGAAGAAACAGTTGCATAGGGTTGTGATGATGATGTTACAGAACTGTTTGCACTACCAGTACCCACCAGAACACCGCCATTTACCACAAACTGGTTATTGTCACAATCAAAACCTTCCTCGGGAGCATTTGTTCCCGAAGCAAGCACAACACCGCCATTTACAGTTATTGAGCCGTTGGAATCTATACCATCGTTGTTTGATGCATGACTGTAGACATACCCGCCATTGAACACCAAAGATGTTGTTGCATTGATTCCGTCGTCGTATGTGTTACACTCCACAAGACCGCCATTTATGGTCATTATTGCCTTACTCTCAATGCCTTCGCCCCCATCATATGCCGTCTCGGCATACACAGTTCCGCTATTCACCACGACATCGGCTGCACTCTTTATGGCTTTTGGAGCAGCATTAAATCCCTCCTGCATACCACCCCAGCCGCCGGAACTTGCACCGAGAGCGGTACCCTGCGTAACTGCCCTTATATTCAGCAATGCATTATCGGTTCCCTCATTGCCAATTGTAAGTAAACCGCCTGCCACGATTGCCTTACTGCCATTTCCCTTTGCAAGGCAATTGAGCGCTCCACCGAGCAGATTAACTGCAACATCACCCTTAAGACATTTAGTGGAGTAATAGTCTGTACCTGTTGCCGAGGTATATGATGAGCCGGCGCCTGAAATCGTAATACCGACATCTCCACCATTCATGGTAAGTACTCCATCGACCGAAATGCCATGACCACCCTCACCTGTTGCAGCAATATCAATATCCCCACCATTTATTGTCATGGTTCCGGCACACCTTATTGCTGTACAATATGAAGGGTCATACGCAACTATCCTGGCTGTTCCCGATGTATTTACCACTAATTTACCGTCATCGATGACTGCAGTACCACCAACCTTTATACCTTTTGATTCGGTTCCGCAGACTACAATTGTATGATTACCACCCGAAAGAGTGAAATTCTTATCACATTTTATTCCGGCAGCGGCATACGAATCCTCCGTTGCAGAACCTGAAGACACCTGACCACCTTCATAGTTTGAAGTAACATCATTCAATGAGTATGTGCGTACACTGCCCGATGTGCTGTAACTTGATGAAATCTGGTAGTATCTATCACCGTCAATACCTGTAAATGTCTCGCTTTGTATTGTATATGTGCCACGAAAACTCGTGTATTCGTCACTCTTCAGATAGTAAGTTCCGGTTACTTCTGAACCAAAATCGTAACAGTAGAATGTGGTTCCGTTCACGACCACACTGTTTGAAAGGGTCGCCACAAGGGTATTGCTGCAGTCATAGAGATAGACGCTCTTCCATGACGGAGTTCCGCCGGGACGGTTGCTTGCCACCGAGGATGGAATGCTCACATAAAGCACATAACTCTTCTTCGATTCATTGCTGCTATTGTCCCCGGCGGCATAAGGGTCATAACTCTCGCTATCTCCGCTACACATTATATCCAGTACACCACCGGCAACGTTCACATCAACATCAGCCGATATTCCACGACCAGCAATGCCGGTTGCCTTCAAAGTCACCACGCCGTCCAAGACATTCACGACTGAGTCGCTTTTTATGCATGTAGCATAAGATGGAGCACCGTCGAGCAAAATTGTATTGCCATTGGCCTCAACTGCGAGCGAACCCGCCTGCATTGTAAAGACACCTGTACTCTTTATACCTTTTGAGGCATTGCCAGACACAAGAACACTCACATCAGCACCATCAATAATAATATCTGCCGCCGACTTTATACCTTTAACATCATCACTCGCTGCATTAACAGTAACCTTGCCGCCCGACAACCTCACAATACCGTCACAGTCAATACCGTCACTTCCGACATTCAGATCGAGCACTCCACCAAGCACTATAACAGAGTCGTTCGCATGGAGCGCATCGCTTACCGCATGCCCGACAGTTATATTGCCACCGCGAACTTCAATATAGTCGTCGCTGCAAATTGCATGCTTATAGTTTCCGTTGACAATCAGTTCTCCATTGCCTCCTTCAAATATAAGTTGCCCTTCACTGAAGAAAGCAGATTTTTCATCCTCGCCCGCAGTAAATGCATAAGACGGCGCATCGGAAAGGCGATTCACCGTTCCGTCAACAACAAATATACGCCCACGCTTGCCACACTGACTGTTTATTACCGCTCCGGAGGTGTTTGCAAGAGATAAACCATTAAGATAGAGGTTATATTTCTTAACGCCGTAGAGTTTAAAACAACCATCATCACTGGCTCCTTGCAGCACATAATCCAGTTCCTGTTGTTTGCGGCACTTTATTGTCACCTTTGCGCCCATGACCGACACCTCAAGAGAGTCAAAAGCAAAAGGATTCTCCACAACGACCTTGTCACCACAATATGTCACATTCACAGTTGATGGCAGCGTACCGTATGCAATGCTGTCTATGGTCGAAAGTTGAATATCGACACTCCTGTCATAAAGAGCCAGACGCATAATATCGGTATTCTCGTCAAATGAAATACTGTCAATGCGCTCTTGCGCAATACATTTTATTTCACCATTTTTCATGTAGAATTTAATATCATTGTCGGCAAACAGATATATGACCGACAAAAGAGAAAAAACAAGAATAAACAATCTTTTCATCGGTTAATTATTTTATGGATACAACCACCGGCTTTCAATATATATACACCTTTTGGATACTCTTTTAAAGATATTACTGTAACCTCACTGCATACAGTATCCATGAGAACCGTGCCATCTATTGCAGCAAGCACCACATGTACCGGCGACACGCACTCCAATATAAGTACACCGTCATTTAAATAGGCACTTGTTGCCGGCATTGTGCCGACTGCGGTCCCCACAGAAGGTTCACAGTCATTAATATACATGCAGCCGACAGATTCTGTATCCCAGGTTTCTACCCGACCGTCTATTAAATGGAAAAGCACATTGCCGTTACTGAATTTAATGCTCCTGATACTTTTGACGGGATAGTCGTTATTGACCCCTCCGCTTTTCACGACAATTTTCTTATCACACAACCCGGTCGCATGAAGTCCTGAAACCGATATAACAGCCAAGAATAGAAAAAGGACCCTTTTCATGTCTAAAAGTGTTAAAACCTGCACAAAACTATCAAAAAGCACCACCACAAAGTGTTAAGAAATGTTAAAAAGAGTAGAGAAAAAAGCAGATGAGAACATTTGTCTTACAGAATGGGATTTTTTTCAAACCAAGTATTTATATGAAACAATGAGAGGATGACGCGTCATCCTCTCATTGTCGAGTGTGAATAAAAAGATATGATTTAAAGCAAGCGTAATGCAAAAACACACTTTAAGTCATCATCATTATTAATTCGGTATTATATAAACTACCTTGCCCAGTTCTTCCTTATCACCCAGCGGTAAACCACAGGGATTATGAAGATGTTGAGGAATGTCGATGACAACAGACCGCCAAGAACCACAACGGCCATTGGGCTCTGGATTTCGTTTCCCGAAGCCGAACCGTTGAGAATCATTGGCACAAGCGCGAGTGCCGAGGTGAAGGCGGTCATGAGAATCGGCGTAAGACGGTCGGCCGAACCGCGCAATACAGCCTCATCAAGCAATACACCCTCACGTCGCAAGTGCTGATAGCGGGACACAAGCAATATTCCGTTACGTGTGGCAATACCGAACAGGGTTATAAGTCCTATTATTGCCGGGATACTCATCACTGCTGATGTGAAATATGTAGCAAGAATACCGCCAACAAGTGCCAAAGGCAAGTTCAGCAACACAACAGTCGACAGCGTGGTGCTCTTGAATTCGCTGTAAAGCAGCACGAATACCACTAGAATTGCCACCAATGTTGCCAACCATAATGTGCGTGAGGCCGAATCGGCACTCTCGAACTGCCCGCCGTACTCAAGGCGATAACCCTCATCCAACTGCAGGTTGCGTGCAAGGTGCTCCCTTACACGGTCTACCGTACCTGCAACATCACCGCTTGCGATGTTGGCTGATACCACGACCTTGCGCTGGACATTCTCACGACTTATGCTGCCGGGACCTCCAACAGAAACAACCGACGCAACATCTTCAAGTGCGACCTTTCCTTTGGGAGTATCAATAAGGGCAACTTTTACACCCTCTATGCTTTCGGTATAATCCTTGTTAAGACGTATTATAAGGTCGAAACTACGTTCCTCCTCATACACGCTACCTACCTTCTTGCCGGGAAAAGCAGCCTCAACGAAGCCATTGAAATCCTCCATTGTAATACCATAGAATGCGAGTTTCTCACGGTCGGCACGTATCTGCAACTGGGGAGTCTCGACCTGCTGTTCCACATTCACATCAACCACCTCATGGAAACCGCCAAGCAACTCCTTTATCTCGGTACCTTTGCGGAAAAGAGTACTCAAATCGGGACCGAAAATCTTTATTGCAAGGTCGGCCTGCGTACCCGATACCATATGGTCGATACGGTGCTCAAGTGGTTGGCCCACAGATGTCACTACCCCGGGAATCTTGGCCATCCGTTCACGTACCTCGGCAAGGAATTCGGCCTTACTGCGTTCAGCGAGCACAAAGTTGACATCAATCTCGGCACCATTAGAGGTTTGCGAATGCTCGTCGAGTTCACCACGTCCCGTGCGGCGTGCCGTGCTTGTAACCTCAGGAACCATAAGCAGTTCCCTCTCTATGGCCGCACCAATCTTATTACTCTCCTCAAGCGACACGCCCGGGCGTGAGACAGCAGCAATCGTGAGTGCATTCTCATTGAACTCGGGCAAGAAACTGCGCCCCATCTGCGTAAACAGCAACATGCATACCGCAAACAGTACCAGAAGAGCACCTATTACAGACTTTGCATGCCCAAGTACCCAATCAAGAGCATTGCGGTATGCACTCAGAAGCCACTTTTCCACCCAGGTTTTCTTTTCGGTCTTGGCAAGATACTTGTCTCCTGACAGCATAAGTTTACAAAGCAGAGGAGTGACAGTCATTGCCACAACAAGTGACATCACAAGCGCAATGAGATATGCAATACCCAACGGTTTCAGCATTCTGCCCTCGAGACCGCTCAAAAAGAAGAGAGGCATGAAGGTCACCATTATTATGAGGGTTGCATGTATGATTGAGGCACGGATTTCGGAAGAGGCCTCGAAGACCACTTTGAACGAAGAGCGCCGATTATCCTTGGGTAGAGCATGATTCTCCCTGAGACGCTTATACACATTCTCGACGTCGATGATGGCATCATCCACAAGCGAACCTATAGCAATGCACATACCGCCCAGAGTCATTGTATTTATGTCCATTCCTATGAGATAGAGAACAATCACTGTACCCAGCAATGAAAGCGGAATCGCCAGCAGAGATATGAACGTAGAACGCATGTTCGCAAGGAACAGGAAGAGAACAAGTATTACGCATATTGCACCTTCTATGAGCGAGCGACCTACATTGTTTACCGATGACTGTATGTAGTCGGCCTGACGGAAAATCTCTGTATCGAGCCTTACATCGGCCGGCAGTGACTTCGATATATCGGCAAGATTACGCTCGATGTTCTCGGTTACACTCAAGGTGTTCACACCGGGTTGTTTCGATATCGAAAGGATAATTGCGGGGGTTGCGTTAAGCGAGGCATATCCCTGTTTTACTGCAGGAGCAATGACAACATCGGCAACATCGGCAAGGCGCACCGCAACATCACCCGACACCTTTACCACAGTACTCCCAAGTTCGTTGACATCGTTGCTGCGTCCCATGCCTCGCAGATTGTACTCATTGCCGAAATCACGGACAACACCGGCACCTATATTCACGCACATGGCACCGGCAGCAGCCTCGAGTTCGGACATTGTTACCCCGTACATCTCCATTCTTACAGGGTCGGCAAGCACCTGGTACTGTTTGTAGTCACCACCGATGATTGTCACGTTGGAAACACCGCCGGTGGCCAGGATTGCAGGCTTTATTATCCATTCGGCAAGAGTGCGCAGTTCCATCATGGATGTCGTATCGGCCTGCATGCCAATGAAAAGCACCTCGCCCATCACGCTCGACTGGGGAGCAAGCATGGGCAATACACCATCGGGCAACTGCCCGGTGAGAAGACTCATCTTCTCGCTTATTATCTGACGGGCACGATAAATATCCATTCCCCAGTCGAATTCAACCCAAACGAAAGAGAAACCTTGCGAAGAAGAAGAGCGTACACGGCGCACATTCGTTGCTCCATTTACTGCAGTCTCGATAGGGAACGTAACAAGACGCTCCACCTCTTCGGGTGCCATATTTGCCGCGTCGGTAAGGATAACCACCGTAGGCATGGTAAGGTCGGGAAAGACGTCAACCTCGATGTTCTTCACCGAATAGGCACCACCGATTACTGTCAACACGACTGCAAGCATAATGAACAGTCTGTTGTTCAACGAGAATTTAATTATTCTGTTCAGCATAACAGTATCATATTAATGAACGTGACCGGCATGAGGATCGAGTGCGGCTGCACCCTGTGACAATTTGAGCGAAACTGCACCTTTCGTCACAATACGTTCACCTGCATGAAGTCCTTTGGTTATCTTTACCCTCATACCGTCTGTACAACCTGTCTCTACCGCACGTTTTTCAAAAGAGACCGGATTGCTCTGTACAAAAACGAAGAAGTTGCCCATCTCCTCCACAAGTGCCGTGCGGGGAACTGCTATACTGTGTTCGTCACTCTTTGAGACAATATACAATGTAACAATGCTGCCGGGGACAACATTGTCAAGATTGCCTGCGGATATTGTGACGGGCAACATGTTGCAGTCATTTACAGAACTGCCGACGGCAAGTACGCTGCCACCGACGGCATTCATGGAAACGACATCACCCGAGGGGAGCATTATGTTCACATCTTCAATATCCTGCAACTGTTGCGCATAACGCACCGGCAATTCCGCCGCAATATTGACACTGCCGCCGGACTGCACTGTTGCGATAGGAGTACCCGGTTCCACATAATCACCGTTATTCACAAGCAAGGAAGCTATATAACCATTACGGGCAGCCTTGAGTGTCACCTTGCCGCCGCCGAAACTGCGTTTCATGCTTGAGTAACGAGCCTCGGCCTGCCTATAGGCAGCCTCTGCCGACTGGAATTCACGTTCCGATACAACCATATCGGCAAACAGGAGTTTCTTGCGGTCATAATCGGCCTTGGCAAGAAGATAACCGCTCTCGGCCTCAGCAAACTTTACAGCCGCGTCGTTGTCTGTGACATCCCCGCCTTCGAGATAGAAGAGCGGTTCACCGACCTTGACATTCCTGCCCTCTACGACATTCCCCACAAACTGCACCTTACCGCTTGTTGCCGCAACAATTGTAGTGAAGTTGGCCGGAGCAGCCACTACCTTGGCAGCAACCTTGACGGCTCCACCGAAATGTGACTCCTCGATGACTGCAGTCGCAAAGTCAATCTTCCAACTCTGCTCCTTGCCGAATGCGATATCACCCGATTTGCCTTCGGTAAGTTCACCATGACCCGCATGGGAATGATGGGCGTGAGATTCGTGAGAATGCTGATGAACAGCATGGTCGTGCTGATGAGAAGCACACCCGGCAGCCTCATGATGATTATGGGAATGGTCCGAATGGTCATGAGAATGCCCGCTATGATTGTGTTCCTCGCCGGCATGAGAGACCTCTACATGGAAATGTGCATTGTCCCCACCGACCTCGAACTGCAAAGAGGCCTCGCCTACCGCAGCTGGTACAAAGTTGAAATTGAAAATACCGGGATTGCTTGAAACGACCGTGGCAGTCTGCACGGACTCGCCTACCTTCAATGTCGCTTTCGCTTTATTTGCTGCTGCTGGTCCGAAATCGTCAAGGTCGGTAACAAAAAGGGTGATGCATGCCTTGGAGCCCTCTTCAAGCCCCTCATGCTGCATAAAAAACTCGTTGGCACCGGTGTAGGCCGTATAATTGTGAAGATGGACATGTTCATGCTCAACTTCGACATTGTGATTGTGTCCACAACCACACATGGCAACCAGAATGATTGCCGGAAAGAATGTATTTTTCATGTTTTCTGATTTTTCTGTTGCTTATGATTTCTTCTCTCGGGAAAAATCATGCAATCGGAGGAGCCCTTAAGGATTTGTTCGGAATGCCTATGTCAGGAATCACAAGCCTCAAAAAGCACTGGTGATTGCTGCACACATGCACTGCATGGGACAGAGTTTCCTCGGGTACAAGAAAACAACTTACATTGAAAGCGACATATTTCTTTTCAACCTGGGTATCATTGCCAGGCATACGGAAATAGAGCAATGAGTCGTCGCAACAATGCTCTTCGGTGCTATTGTGTCCATGCCCGCAATTTCCATGTTCGCACTCCTCACATTCGCCATATCCGAAATGGATAGCGGCGGGCTGATGAGTGCAACACACGGAACCTTCTCCGCAATGGTGATGAGGCACACTCCTTTCGCCCACAAGCAACACCATTGCTATGAGCACGACAAAGTATGCAATCTTGCGGAAAGGAGTCTTCATATACTATTTATTATATTCAATTGCCCACTGCTTGTCTACATAATTCTCTATCAGCGTACATGCATGTGCGCTGAAATCAAGACCGCAGCCTATTATACCGTTCCACTGTTCCATCGTTAGAGAAGAAAGTGAATTGCGGTCAACGCCTTTAGAGACAAGCCCATATATTATACCTGCATTGAAACTGTCGCCTGCACCCACAGTGCTCACAACATCGACCTTCTTTACCGGATAGCGTCCACTCTCGTTGCCTTTAAAAAGGAATACATCGCCATCGCCGCTTGTAAATATGAAGTTGCGGCAGTAGAACATGATTTTCTCCTTATAAACCTTGCCGGCGTCGGTTGTCTCATAGAGATAGCGGAAGTCATCGGCCGAACCGCGCACAATGTCGGCATACTCAAGATTCTCGATGAGAGCCTCAGAGAGTTTTATTCTCTCGGGGATATGAGTCTTGCGGAAATTTATATCATAATAAAGCAATGCGCCCTGTTCATGGGCATACTCAAGAAATGCCTTTGTCTTGGCACGCAATACCGGATTGAGCACAAAATAGGAACCGTAGATTACAATGTCGCCCTCGTTTATCTGCGGGAATTCAACCTCCAGACGGTTATTCGGGTAATCCTTGTAGAAGAGGTATTCCGCGTCGTTCTTATCATTGAGAAAAGCCAATGAAAGCGGAGACTTCCCGCCCGAGAAACAGCATACGGCCGAAGAATCGACACCGCTTTCACGCAAGTGTGACAGAATCATCCCGCCGACCCTGTCGTCACCGACTTCACTTATGAAAGAGCAGTCCACACCCATACGGCCAAGCGATATCATGCTGTTATATACCGAACCGCCCGGTACGGCCTTCAACGGCTGGTTGTCCTTAAAAAGTATATCAAGGATTGTTTCACCTATACCTATCACCCTACCCATAATGTCATGCCTCAATTATCATTCTTTCAAGTTCGTCAATGCAGTCTGCCACCACCAGGAAACGTTCGAGACCGCCACGCACAAAACCTTTCTTTTCAAACTCCCGTAACATGTCGATGAGCGGATTCCAGAAACCGTTGACATTGTAGAGTATTACCTTCTTGTCATGATATCCTATTGTAGCGGCCGCCATTACATGAAAAATCTCGTCAAGGGTACCCACGCCGCCGGGCAGTGCAACAAGGACATCGCTACGTTCCAGCATTATATCCTTTCGGTCACTGAGGTTGCGGCACCCGATTCTATCATCAATGAGCCTGCTGACTCTTCCGCGCTCCTCAAGAATCACAGGCACAACGCCTGTCACATGAACCCCGGATTCTTTCGCAGCCTTTGCTGTCACTTCCATAAGGCCGAAACGTGCACCGCCGTATACTAACGAGACGCCGATACGCCCCAGCATGGCACCGACTTCGGCCGCTGCTGCCATATAAAGGTTGTCAATCTCCTCCGACGCAGCACAGAAGACCGCAACACTCTTCACCGGCATCATAAAGCCTGCATATCATTAAGTCTTTTGTACATGCCGCCGAATTCCAGCAATTCTTCATGCTTGCCACGTTCAATTATCTCGCCTTCACGAAGTACGCATATCTCATCGGCATTCTTTATAGTTGACAGACGGTGTGCAATTGCTATGGTCGTACGTGTCTTCATGAGGCGCTCAAGTGCCTCCTGTACCAGGCGCTCGCTCTCTGTATCAAGTGCCGAGGTTGCCTCATCAAGGATAAGTATCGGCGGGTTCTTGAGGATTGCACGCGCAATGCTTATTCTTTGGCGCTGACCGCCGGAGAGCAGACAACCACGGTCGCCGACATTGGTGTCATAACCATTCTCAGTTGCCATAATGAATTCATGGGCATTGGCAATCTTCGCAGCCTCAATGACCTGTTCCATCGTCGCGTTTTCTACGCCAAAGGTAATGTTGTTATAGAAACTGTCGTTGAACAGGATTGCCTCCTGGTTCACATTGCCTATGAGTCCACGTAAAGACTTGACCTTCATATCCTTGATATTCACGCCGTCGATGGTTATTTCACCCTGCTCCACATCATAATAACGCGGCAGCAAATCAACCATAGTCGATTTTCCGCTACCCGACTGACCAACAAGCGCAACAGTCTTGCCCTTCTCAATCTTGAGATTGATATTCTTGAGGACATTGCGCTCCCCGTCATATGAGAATGTAAGGTTCTTGTATTCTATACAATCTTTCAAATCAGGAATCTCAACACCCTTTTCGCCATCCGTAATCGGGTTCTCTGCCTTCAGAATCGCATCGATACGTTCCATTGAGGCCAAACCGCGAGGAATGCAATATGAAGCCCTTGAAAGGTCCTTAAGCGGGTTGATTATACTGTAAAGGATTACAAGGTAATAGATGAATGTTGCGGCCGAGATGGGAGAATTGTCACTCAAAATCAAAGTTCCTCCAAACCACAAGACAATCACTATGATACAAGTTCCAAGGAACTCGCTCACCGGGTGTGCCGAAGCCTGACGCATTGTCACTTTCATTACAGCTGAACGCAATTCATTGCTGCATTTTGTAAAACGTGCAGACATTTTCTTCTCGGCAATGAAAGCCTTGATTATCCTGAGGCCGCCCAATGTCTCCTCGAGTTGCGATGTAGTTTCACCCAGTTTGCGCTGCGCAGTAAGAGAACTTGCTTTGAGTTTGCGGCCGATAGCACCCATTATCCAACCGAGTGCAGGAATCACACATATTGTAAAAAGCGTAAGCTCCCAACTCAAGTATACCAGAGTCAGAAAATATATTATTATGAGTATCGGGTTCTTTATAAGCATGTCAAGAGAAGAGACAATGGAGTTCTCCACCTCACCCACATCGCCGGTCATTCGTGCCATGATGTCACCCTTACGGAGTTTGGAGAAATAACCGAGCGGCAGACTCAACAACTTGTCATAGACCATTGTACGCATATCACGCACAAGACCTGTTCGCAAAGGTATGATGGCGGCCGAAGAACCGAAGTAACTTGCAGTCTTTATAAGCGTCATGAACACCAGGAACAGACCCAAAAGAAGCAGGACCACAGAACTTCCATGCTCAAGGCTCATCTCATTCAGATAATAGATTATATTATCCATGGCAACATCCTTGAAGTTCTCCGATGTAACCTCATTCCATGGAGTAAAGGTCACATCCGACGTATCTGACACATTGAAAAGTATCTGCAGGATTGGTATTATTACCATGAATGAAAAGACATTCAGTATTGCCGACAGCAGAGTAAACACTAAGCAAATGACAAGATACTTCTTGTATGGCGGAACAAAACGCTTCAGAACCTTAAAAAACTCTTTCATAGAAACTTTATATTGTTATTATTAAAAATAATTGTGCAAAGATACTCAATTTTTGCAATTCGTAAGTCATTGTTCACAATTTTTAGAGAGAAATGACACTTCAAATGACAACACTATTGGGAATAAGCGGAACTATTCCGGGTTATTCCTGTAATACTCATTCCACTCCTCAAGCACTTTTTGCCAATCCTCAATCTCGCCGTTGGCAATAGCCTCGGCCTGTTTGAGGGATTCATCGTGCAATCTCTTTTCGGCATGTCGCAGTTTCATGGTCTCAATCGTAGCCTCATCGAGCACGTGTATCCTGCCACGACGCACACACTCGTCAAGGTCAAGCGGCCCGAAAGCCTTGCCTTGTACATTGAAATCGGAGATATTAAACTCGAACACCGTACGCAGGGTATGCCTCACCATCTTCTGCCCTGCACGGTTACCGGCCATCTTGCGCCCCAGGAGTTTGCGTATGATATCTATTTCACGCTGTGAAAATTTATTTCTGCCCATTCCATCGCATTTTTTAAGGATTCAAACAATACTGGCACTATTTTACCAACCCCAACCGCTTGGCAAACTCCCATATAACCATTCCTGCCGTTACCGACACATTGAGCGAATGCTTTGTACCGAACTGCGGAATCTCTATTGCGCCGTCGGAGGCATCTACCACAGACTGCTGCACGCCTTTCACCTCGTTACCGAGAACAACCGCATAACTATCGCCCGGCACAACTGCAAGGTCCTGTAAAGCAATACTGCCTTCGCACTGCTCAATAGAAAGCACTTTGAACCCCTCGCTGCGCAACGCACCCACAGCTTCTATTGCAGATTCGAAGTATTGCCATTCCACCGTATCCTCGGCACCGAGTGCTGTCTTGTGTATTTCGGCACTTGGCGGAGTTGCCGTTATGCCACAAAGGATTATCCGTTCAACACGGAAAGCGTCACTTGTGCGGAATACCGAACCCACGTTATGCAGACTGCGCACATTGTCGAGCACCACCACCAAAGGCAACTTCCTGACCGCACGGAACTCTTCACGCCCCATGCGCCCCATCTCTGTTACAAGTTTCTTCCTGTTCATCAGAAACGACTCCAATCGGTTTTTCTCATATCACCCTCACGTTCAAATGTCGCATGCATGCCTAATGCCGCAGCGATGTTATGCGATACATGCCCGCTCCTAGCTATCTTCAGATAATCCCAAAGGAGATTTCTGTAATCGGGATGGGCGCAGTTCTCGATGAGGGTCTTTGCACGCTCATCGGGATTCTTGCCACGAAGGTCGGCCACACCCCATTCCGTAACTACCACACGCACGTCATGCTCCGTGTGGTCGGCATGGGTCACCATTGGCACAATAGAACTTATCATGCCGCCTTTTTGTGTTGAGGGACAGGTAAAAATCGATATATATGCATTGCGGGCAAAATCGCCGGAACCGCCGATTCCGTTCATAAGTCGCGTTCCGCAGATGTGTGACGAATTGACACAACCATACAGGTCAACTTCTATAGCCGTATTCATGGCTATTATACCCAAACGACGTATTATTTCGGGGTGGTTGGAAATCTCGGACGGACGCAGTATAAGCCTGTCACGGAAAAAGTCAAGATTATCGTAAACATGCTGCAGGCACTCCTGACTAAGCGACAGCGAACATGTGCTGCCGGCCTTTACACGCCCGAGTTCCATCAGTTTTATTACAGAATCCTGCAGAACCTCGGAATAGAGGTCAAGCGGCGGGATTTCGCTGCACTCCTCAAGTCCCTTGAGCACAGCATTGGCAACGTTACCGATACCACTCTGAATGGGAAGTCCTTCGCGCGGGATAATACCGTTCTTGATATTTGCGGTAATGAAATTCACGACATTCTCGCCAATCTGGCGGGTGACCGGGTCAAGTTCCTTGAAAACAACCTGCTCGTTAGGCATGTGCACCTCAACGATACCTATTACCTTTTTGGGGTCTACCTGGACATATGGCCTGCCCACACGGTCCGAAGCCTTGAAAATAGGTATTTCCTTGCGGTAAGGAGGGTCAAGAGGTTCATATACATCGTGCAAGCCCATTGTACGGTGGTAGGTATTGCGTTCTATGATAATCCTGTCGGCAAGGTTCGCCACAGTCTGCCCTATTCCGCCGGCTGTCGTCAGGTACACCTTGCCATCGGGGGTAATGTCAATTGCCTCAAGAATGGCAATGTTCACCTTGCCCATGTAGCCATAACGCAGGTCCTGCGCCATAAGCGAGAGGTGCAGGTCGCAATATTCTATCTCTTTGGCATTTATTGCACCACGCACAGTAGGATTCGAGATGAACGGAGCGCGGAAGCGTATGGCATTGGCGCGTGTGAGCACGCCGTCAATGGAATCGCCCGTGGAAGCTCCTGAATAAAGATCTATCTTGAATGGTTTGCCGGCCGCATGTGCCTCCTCGGCACGTTTGGCGACTTCGGGAAGAACTGCCTTCGGCGTTCCGGAGAGAGTAAAACCGCTTATACCGACTCCATCGCCATCATTGATGTACATTGCCGCTTCCTGCGCAGTAATAATAGGGTAGCTCATGTCGTTTTTCTTTTATTCTTGTTGTAATGAATAGTTATCAGTTAAAAAATCAGTCATATTTCCGATTAAGGATTTCGGAATATATCACTGCACGCTTGGCCTCAGATTTATTGTTAAAAGCAAAACGTTTGCCATTCTGCGCCCCGCAACCCGGGTCCTGACCGGCGGCTATACTCTGCTCATTGTCTATTCCGGCATGCACGTCCTTGCTTCGCGAACGTGAGCGTGGTTCACGGCGCTCGGGAACAACGGGTTGCCCGACCGGCCCATCTGGTTCAAGGAGTTCCACCTCGGGGAAAGCCTCATCGGCAAGCGGTTTGGCCTCTACGCCGTCTTTGCCCGACAACAGCGTCTTCACGATAGATATTCCGGAGTAAATCGCAATCAACAGAACCAACGAGAGTATACTTTCCATAATCTATTCTTCGGTTTGGAAATAGTCATTGAACATTTCATCGAAAATCTCTCCACGGGTAAGACGGCCGTCTTTCAGACATATGATATCAACTTCACCTTTTGTAGAGAGCCTTTCATCGGCAAGGTTGTATATATCCTGCATTATAACCAATTTAGCGCCTCTGCGTACCATATTTATGCGTACAACGAACCTGTCACTGCCATGCAACGGGCGTTTGTATTCAATTGTTATCTTTGAAACCATAAAGTCAATGCCCCTGCTGTGCAGTTCGCTGAAACTCACTCCCAGAGACTCCAGAAACTCATGGCGTGCGTGTTCCATGTAGTGCTGATAGTTGGCATTGTTCACAACACCTTGGATATCGCACTCATAGTCGCGTACCTTCATCTCAAATTCAAAACTATACTTTTCCATAAACATACACATTCGCTGTTATGGCAAATATACAACAATTAAATTACAATCGCTGTTTTTAGCAAAATTTATAACAACATTCAAACGGTACACACTGTATCTGTTTTCTTTTTGCAGGATTTTTCATACCTTCGCGGGACAGATGACAATGGAGCCGAAAGAAATCCAACATATCTATGCACAGCACCCGGGCGTAGACGCCCTTTTGCAGTTGCGGGAAGAGGGAGGCAGGAAACATGCTTTTCTCGAGGGACTATCGGGTAGCAGCGCCGCCATGCTGTTATGCGGATTCAAGCAAAGAGTTCCGGAACAGACCGTACTGGTTGTGATGAACGACGCCGAGGAGGCCGGTTATTTCTATCACGACATGGTGCAGATTGCAGGCGAAAATAATATTCTGTTCTTTCCGTCATCGTTCCGCCGCGCAATGAAATACGGACAGGAAGATGACGCCAACCGTATTCTGCGCACCGAAGTCATGAGCCGCCTCACAGGCCGACGTCGTAAGGAGGGACTGCTCATTGTCACATTCCCCGACGCAATGGCAGAAAAGGTTGCCTCACAGAACGACCTTGAAGAGAAAACCCTATCAGTTGCCGTAGGCGACCACATCAGCCGCGACGAAATTGAAAAAAAACTCACCGCGCTCAAGTTCAAGGAAGTCACATATGTTTATGAACCCGGCGAATTTGCCGTGCGAGGCAGTCTAATCGACATTTTCTCCTTTTCATCGGAGTTTCCTTACCGTTTGGACTTCTTTGGTGACGAAATTGACAGCATAAGGACTTTTGAAGTCGAGAACCAGCTTTCAAGAGAACGGATTGAAGAGGCAAGTATTGTCCCGAAGGTTACAGGCAGAGAACAGGTTGCCATAACCTCATTCCTGCCAAAGAACAGCATTCTAGTAACAAAGGATATTGATTTTGTAAAAGGCAGCATTGAAAGACTGCGCAATGAAGGATTCACCTTGCAGGCAAGACTCTCGGAGAGCGAGTTGCCGGAAATGCCTGAACTAATGTCTGCCACAGAAGTGGAGACATTCGCAAGGAGTGTAAAACACTGGGAACTGCGCAACAATGCAACAGCCGCAACTAAAGTAAAATTAGACACATCGCTCCAGCCTCTTTTCCACAAGGATTTCGACCTTGTGAGCCGAAACTTCAAAGAGTATGTGGAAAAAGGTTACAGGATTATGCTGCTTACAGATGACCTGCACCAGGCCGAACGCCTTAAAGCGATATTCGAAGAGCGTGGGGACAACATACCCTTTACTCCGGTGGAGCACACAATCCACGAAGGATTCAGCGACAACATATTGAAAATAGCCTTTTTTACCGACCACCAACTATTCGGACGTTTCCACAATTTCCGCCTGCGCAGCGACCGTGCGCGCAACGGCAAGGTAGCACTTACAATAAAGGAACTCAAGGAATTCGGGATAGGCGACTACATCGTGCACATTGACCACGGAGTGGGCAAGTTCGGCGGACTTGTGCGCATACCCAACGGGAACGCCACACAGGAAGCAATCAAACTCATTTACAAGAACGACGATGTCGTTTTTGTATCAATACACAACCTGCACAAGATTTCCAAATACCGCGGCAAGGAGGGCGAGCCTCCTACCGTTAACAAGTTGGGTACCGGAGCATGGGAGCGCATGAAGGAGCGCACCAAGAAAAAGATAAAGGACATTGCCCGCGACCTCATCAAACTCTATTCGCAGCGACATAAGGAAGAGGGATTTGCCTTCTC
Organism: Bacteroidaceae bacterium; assembly: GCA_017408685.1. Classification (GTDB taxonomy): domain Bacteria; phylum Bacteroidota; class Bacteroidia; order Bacteroidales; family Bacteroidaceae; genus HGM04593. Next base: position 36,432 of record JAFQUE010000015.1, read on the forward strand.
GCCCGACAGTTACCTGCAGAACGAACTTGAAGCAAGTTTCATATATGAGGACACGCCCGACCAGTTCAAGGCCACCAATGATGTGAAACGCGACATGGAGCGCAAACGCCCAATGGACCGCCTTATATGCGGCGATGTCGGGTTCGGAAAGACCGAAGTAGCCATCCGCGCTGCTTTCAAGGCCGCCACAGACGGTAAACAGGTTGCTGTACTTGTACCAACGACAGTGCTGGCATACCAACATTACCTGACTTTCAAGGAGCGCCTGAAAGAGTTCCCGTGCAGAGTTGAATACCTGAGCCGTGCCCGCAGCACTACTGCCACAAAAAAGATTCTCGAGGAAATCAAAGAAGGTAAGATTGACATAATAATAGGAACACACAAACTCACAGGCAAAGAGGTCAAGTTCAAGGACCTTGGACTGCTCATCATCGATGAGGAACAGAAGTTCGGAGTGGCAGTCAAGGAAAGGTTGCGCCAGTTCAAGGTGAATGTGGACACACTCACCATGACCGCCACCCCAATTCCGCGCACCCTGCAGTTCTCTATAATGGGTGCACGCGACCTCTCCATGATACAGACACCGCCACCCAACCGATATCCCATTCATACCGAAATACACAATTTCGACGCCGAAGTGATAAAGGAGGCAATAAGTTTTGAGTTGAGCCGCAACGGGCAGGTATTTCTCATCACCAACCGCATATCAGGCATGGACGAACTGGCGCGCCTGGTCAAGAAGCATGTACCCGACGCAAGAGTGTGCATAGGTCATGGACAGATGGAACCGGCAGCGCTTGAAAAGACACTCTATGAATTCATAAACCACGATTATGATGTGCTCATTGCCACATCAATTGTAGAGAACGGCATTGACATCCCGAATGTAAACACCATAATAATAAACCAGGCGCAGAACTTTGGCCTGAGCGACCTGCACCAAATGCGCGGACGTGTGGGACGCGGAAAACGCAAGGCATTCTGCTACATGCTCACCCCGCCAAGAGAGAACCTGCCCACAGACGCCCGCCGGCGACTTGAGGCCATTGAGAGTTTCAGCGAACTCGGCAGCGGTATGCACATTGCAATGCAGGACCTCGACATACGCGGGGCGGGTAACCTGTTGGGAGCCGAGCAGAGCGGTTTTATTGCCGACCTGGGATATGAAACATACCAGAAAATCCTTGCCGAGGCTGTGAGAGAACTCAAGGACGAGGAGTTCAGCGACATACTTACACCGGAGGAGGAGAGCAGCAACGACATCACACGCTACGTTAAAGAGTGCTTTGTAGAGAGCGACCTTGAACTACTGTTTCCTGCACTGTATGTCCCCGACAGCAATGAGCGTATACTCCTCTACCGCGAACTGGACTCGCTTACTGAAGAACGTGAAATCGCAGCCTTCAGGGCACGCATGAAAGACCGTTTCGGAACAATCCCGCCAGAAGGAGAGGAACTCATACGCATGGTGACCTTGCGTCGCAAGGCACAGAGCCTGGGTGTTGAAAAGATATACCTCAAGGGAGGCCGAATGAACCTTTTCCTTGTCGATACCAGAAACGAGCGCTATTACACAAGCGAAACTTTCGGCACCATAATGAGTTACATACCCGCAAGCCCTTTCAAGTGCCATGTAAAGGAAGGGGACGGACGTTGCGTAATAATAGTGGAGAATGTGAAAAGCGTCGAAACAGCACTTGCATTCATTGAGGAGATAGAGAGGCACAGCATTCTACAATAAGCACCATCCGTTGCAAATGCAATAAAAAATGATTACATTCGCAGAATATCTTGCATAGCATTACATATAACAAACTACAATACAACATGAAAAAGACAAAACTTTTAGGTTGCGTTGCAGCAGCCATGTTGCTGTCGGCCGGTGCCGCAGCACAAGAGAACAAGGGCGGCATTGACGCACAAATGCTCCGGGAACTCAAGGAGAGTTACACTCCCACAGGAGCCGAGAAAGCACTGCAGAACATTATGCTGGCAAACTCCGTAAAAGTACTATCGGTGAACCAGGAGAACCTTAACGAGATGGACACACACTTTAGCCATAGTGTGAACTCAAAGGGCATTACCGACCAGAAATCATCGGGCCGCTGCTGGCTCTTCACTGGCATGAACGTACTGCGTGCAAAGATGATAGCAAGCGAAAACTTGGGAGCATTCGAGTTCTCACAGGTATACAATTTCTTCTTCGACCAGTTGGAAAAATCGAACCTCTTCCTGCAGGGAGTGATTGACACACGCAAGAAACCATATGACGACCGCACCGTTGAGTGGCTTTTCAAGCACCCGCTCAGCGACGGCGGAACATTCACAGGTGTTGCCGACCTCATTGCCAAGTATGGCGTTGTACCCAAGGGCGTTATGAAGGAGAGTTACACAAGCGACAACACCGGTGCATTCTCATCGTTGCTCATAACCAAACTGCGCGAATTCGGTCTTGAACTGCGCGAAGCACACGCAAAAGGAGCAAAGGAGAACAAGTTGCTTGAACTCAAGAAAGAGCAGCTGAAGGTTGTATACAGAATGCTCGCACAGGTCTATGGCGTCCCGCCTACAGAATTCACCTGGGCACCAAAGGACGCAAACGGCAAGTACCGCGAAGAACCGCAGAAGTATACCCCGAAGAGTTTCTACGAAAAGTACCTTAACATCAACATGCAGGACGACTACGTAATGTTCATGAACGACCCTACCCGCCCATACTGGAAGAGTTATGAGATTGAGTACGACCGCCACCTCTACGACGGACACAACTGGTTGTACATAAACCTGCCGCTTGACGAAATAAAGAAGATGGCCATTGCCTCAATCAAGGACAGCACAATGATGTACTTCTCGTGCGACGTCGGCAAGTTCCTCGACTCAAAGCGCGGCACACTCGACATAAACAACTACAACTACGGCGAACTTTTCGGAATTGAATTTGGGATGGACAAGCGCGAGAGAGTGATGACATTCGACAGCGGTTCGTCACATGCAATGACCCTTAAGGCAGTAGATCTTGACAAGGAGGGTAACCCCGTAAAATGGCAGGTTGAGAACAGTTGGGGCGCAAATTCAGGTTTCCATGGCACACTCATCATGACCGACGAATGGTTCAACGAATACATGTTCCGCCTGGTAGTTGACAAAAAATATATCCCGGCAAATATACTCAAGGTGCTTGACGAAAAGCCCACAATGTTGCCTGCATGGGACCCCATGTTCATGCCCGAGGAGTAATTACATTACATTCATATCAAAAACAACCAATAACCACGTGGTTATTGGTTGTTTTTGATATGAATGGGCACATTATCGTAAAAACCGATTGATTCAATCGGTTTTTACGATAAGAGAGGAGGAAGCAGACACCGCAAAAGATTGTAATTTTGCAGTCCTCAAAAAAATAAAGGTAAATTCATGAAGAACAATTACAGTTTCATTAGCATGATAAGACGGTACGTCAACACAAGCGGCGTACTTATTGCAGCAACAATATTGGCGCTCATTGCAGCCAACTGTCCTCTGAAGGAGCACTACTTCGCATTCTGGCAACAGAAGGTGACACTTTCAATAGGTGATTTCAACTTTTTCAGCCACAACGGGCACCCGATGACACTCATGCTGGTCATCAACGATTTCCTTATGGCGCTGTTTTTTCTCTCTGTAGGACTGGAAATCAAGCGCGAGATACTCGTGGGCGAACTGTCTACACGCCAGAAAGCCATGCTCCCGGTCATTGGAGCCTGCGGCGGAATGCTGGTTCCGGTCATTTTCTTTTGGCTCACATGCCCTGATGACCCCGACATGCTGCGTGGCGTGGCAATACCAATGGCCACAGACATTGCATTCTCGCTTGGCGTACTGTCGGTGTTCAAGACACGTGTACCGTTAGGACTCAAGATGTTCCTTGCTGCACTTGCAGTAGCCGATGACCTTGGAGGCATAATAGTGATTGCACTCTTCTACTCCACAAGTCTTGAGTACTCGTATCTGCTCATGGCCTTGGCATGCATTGCATTGCTGATTGCAGGAAACATGATGAGGATTATGCACAAGTCGTTCTACCTTGCTGTAGGCATTGTATTGTGGTATGCAATGCTCAACTCAGGAATACACGCAACCATTGCCGGCGTGATTGTAGCCTTCTGTGTACCCGCTTCGCAGCGTAAGGGTTCTGAACAATACATTGAGCGCATTCGGGAGAGCATAAACACCTTTCCTGTAACCAGTGTCGACGGCAAACACCACACAATGATACTTACCCACAACGATATACACAAACTAAAAAGTATTGAATCGGCCGCCGACAAGCTTATAAGTCCGCTTCAGGAACTCGAGGACAACCTCGCAAGGATTATCGGCTATATCGTTATACCGCTGTTTGCATTCTCCAACGTGGGAATAGACTTTTCCGAGATGAGTATTGGCGACATTGCAGGAGGCGTGGGATTGTCTGTAATGACAGGATTGGTCCTGGGCAAGTTCATCGGGGTGTTCTCGTTCTCATGGGTGGCCATAAAATGCAGGATTGTACAACTGCCCGAAGGGTGCAACTGGAAGGCTTTCGCGTCGGTATGCATGCTGTGCGGCATTGGACTTACCGTTTCAATTTTCATTGCAGACCTATCATATGCACCACTTGGCGAGAACGGTACACACCTTCTCAGCCAAGCAAAACTGGGAATCCTCTGCGGGTCGCTCATCTCGGCAATCATCGGTTGCTGTCTGCTTAACCGCTACCTTCCCAGAGAACTGAATCAGTAATCCCGTACATTCGCCAGACGCCACACACAAAGGCAGGCAGCACGGGTAATATCGGTGAGTTTCGGATAATCTATCTTGTCGGCGCTGTCCGACGGACGGTGATAATCGGGGTGCCCTTCGGTGTGATACCACACGATGGGCACCCCTTTTCTTGCAAAAGGAGTATTGTCACTGCCACCTATAAGATTGTCCGAGGCCTTGTAGAACGGGACAAGATTCAGTCCTTGCTTCTTTATATCTTCCTTGAGCCACTCGCCGAAGAGCGGATTGCCTGCACTGTACATATAACTCAAATGCCCTGGTTTTTCAGCAAGGTCACGCCCCACCATGTCAAAGTTCATGTAAACCGAAATGTCCGATAAAAAGGTACATTTCTTGACAAAGAACCTTGAACCGAGCAATCCTTTTTCCTCACCGTCCCACAATGCAAAGACGATTGTGCGACGGGGTTGCTTGCCCGACATCTTTATAGCCCTTGCTATCTGCAATACGGCGGCTACACCCGAAGCATTGTCATCGGCGCCATTATAACACCCATCCCCCTTAATCGCGGTATCAATCCCCAGATGGTCATAGTGTGCCCCAACCACAACCACACCATCTTCCTTGCCACGGATGACACCAAGCACATTTTTCATGAAACGATTCTCGGCACCTGCTTCGACAATGGCAGTGATATCAAAATCGGCTTCAGTTACCCAACTGTTCCCATTCTTTGCTGCATGAAAATGTTGGAAATGACTTTCGCCATCAAACGGTTCTATACCCCACTCCTTGAACATTGAAACAATGTATTCGGCAGCAATGTATCCGCCATGCATACCGGCATCGCGTCCTTCGAGCAAGTCGTTTGCAAGGAAACCCACGATATTACGTGAACGTTCCTCCGTAATACTTGAATAACCTTTTGAAGGAAACTTCTGTGCAAAGGCAAACTGTGAGATTAACACGGCAACCAACAGGAAAATGGTTTCGATTTTTTTCATAATTATCCATTTTTCTGTAAACATAATACTTTTTTCGCATATAACGGAGAAACGTTGGGCAATCTTTGACAAACAACATTTACCCCCACCACAATAGTGCAGAACAAGATATTTATTCTCAGCAGAATAACGCGCCGACAACAAATGAACAGATTGTTGAAAACTTTATTGAAAATTTATCCGGCCATTTAGTGGGGAATTGTGGGGAATTGTGTACTTTTGAAACGTTTTATTAATTTATGAGGTATAATATGCGTTTCATAGGCAACATAGAAGCGAAAACCGACAGCAAGGGAAGAGTGTTCCTCCCGGCCTGTTTCCGCCGCATACTCCAGGCCGGAGGCTGCGACAAGGTCATGTTGCGCAAGGACGTGTACCAGGATTGCCTCGTAATCTACCCCGAGGAGAGTTGGAACCGGCAGTTGGACCTGCTGAGAAACCGCCTCGACAAATGGAATGCCCGACACCAGATGATATTCCGCCAATTCGTGGCCGACGTTGAAGAACTCTCGATTGACAGCAACGGAAGGATTCTGCTGCCCAAGAGATACATGAGCATGGCAGCGATAATGCAGGAAGTCCGTTTCATAGGCATGGACGACACTATAGAGATATGGGCAAAAGAGAAACTTGAAAAACCATTCATGGCACCCGAGGACTTCAGCCGTGAGTTGGAAAAGATAATGACTGCCGAAAAGACTTCAGGAAATGAACAGCAATGAAGTATACCATACACCGGTTTTGCTTAAAGAGAGTGTAGACGGGATGGAAATAACCCCGGGCAATATATGTATCGACGTCACATTTGGCGGCGGAGGTCACTCGCGCGAAATCCTGAACCGCCTTGACAGTCATGGTCACCTCTACAGTTTTGACCAGGACGAGGACGCCGAGAAGAATGCACCGGATGACAAGCGGTTCACATTCGTACGGGGAAACTTCAGGTTCATATACAATTTCATGCGCTACCATGGCGTGAGCGGAGTCGACGCCATACTTGCCGACCTTGGCGTATCGGGACATCACTTTGACGACGAGACCCGCGGGTTCTCTTTCCGTTTTGACGCCGACCTCGACATGCGCATGAACAAACGTGGAGGACAAACAGCAGCCGACCTGCTCAACAACGCAAGCGAGGATGAACTTGCAAGGATATTCAAGTTCTACGGAGAACTCAACTGCGCACGCAAACTCGCAACAAGGATTGTGAAACGCCGTAGTGAGCAACCGTTCAGGCGGGTCAACGACCTCATTGAGACAGCCAAGCCGTTCTGCCCACCGCAACGCGAAAAGAAAGAGATGGCAAAAGTATTCCAAGCATTGCGCATTGAGATCAATAAAGAAGTCGAGGCGCTGCAGGAGATGCTTCGTAGCGCCAAAGACCTGCTAAACCCCGGCGGCAGACTTGTCGTAATAACATACCACTCTATCGAGGACCGCATTGTGAAGAACTTCATGAAGAGCGGCAACATGGAGGGCATAATAGAGAAAGACTTCTTCGGGAAGGTAATATCGCCATTCGAAACAAAAAAGGTAATAGTACCGTCACAGGAGGAACTTGAAAGTAACCCGCGCTCACGCAGTGCCAAGTTGCGTGTGGCAATCAAGAAAGAGCAAGAGTCATGAGCACAGAAGCAATACCTGCAGAAAAAAGCAAAAAGAAGAAAAAAAAGAAGAGAAGAGGCGGCATTATAAACACCATTATGGGTGGAGCACTCTTTTCAAACGAATTCATGCGCAGGAATGCGACCCTTATTGCACTCATAGTATTCTACTCTTTCATATATGTAAGCAACCGTTACGAATATGAACGCGAACTGATGAAAATTGAGAGGTTGACAAAAAAGAGGGATACCCTGAAGAACAATCTGCTCACACTGAAGAGCGAGTTCACTTCAAAGAGCAGGCAGACCGAACTTGAGAAAATCCTCAAGAACAGAGACAGCGAACTTGAAGGTGCACAAAGACCCATGTACTCAATAAAGAAATAAGAAGTTCCGGCAACTTTATATAAACCTAAACCACAACCGAATATACACCATGTTTGATTTCCGTCCGAATTCAATATTCCGTTTCAACATTCTGGTAGTGTTTGCCTTCACGACCATGGCATTGGTCATAATAGGCAACACCGTATCCACCATGTTCAAGGATAGGGAAATATGGACAGCAATCAAGAACAGATACATACAAGACAGCATTGTGCTTCAACCCGAAAGAGGAAGGATTCTTGACGACAAGGGAGGGCTCATTGTCAGCAGTCTCCCGTACTACAGGCTCCGCATAGACTTCAAGTATATAAATAAGGACAATCCAGAGGACGCGAAGAAAGTGAATGAAATGAGGGACAGTTTGTGGAAAGCCGATATGAACGAGGTTTGCGAAGGACTCCACAATATATTCCCGAGCGAAAGTGCCGAGAGTTTCAAGAAACGCCTTACAAGGGGTTTTGAGAAAAAAGAGCGTTATTTGAGGCTGTACCGCGGAAAGATATCGTACACGCAATACAATCGCCTTATGCAGTTGCCGATATTCCGCATGGGTTCAAAATACAGCGGCCTCTTTGTCGAGAAAGACCAGAACTTCGTCAAAGACAAGAAGAAACTTGCTAACCGTGTAAAGACGGACCGCAAGAATATATTCGGCGACATAGGGCTCAGTACATTCGGTATTGTAAGGGAGACAGTAAAGGATGACGAACTGGCCATGGAGCTGAATGGTCTTGAAAAAAAGTATAACGGTTACCTTGAAGGCACACCCGGTATGGGGCGAAAGGAAACCAACAGGAAAGGCAACAGCATAACAAAGGTCAATGTCGCACCCAAAGCCGGAATGGACATACAGACAACCATTGACACCGACATGCTCGACATATGCGAGAACGCCTTGAAAAAGGTATTGCTTGAAAAGAGCCTTCCTGCGGGTTGGGCTATACTCATGGAAACAAAAACCGGAGACATAAAAGCCATTGTAAACCTCACAAAGAGCACCGGTATCAACGGCAATGCCATTTACCTTGAGACTACTGACAATATACCCAACAACCCAACACCAAACCATGCCTTGTGTCGCATGATGGAACCTGGTTCCATATTCAAGACCATTGCCGTGACAGCCATGCTTGCAGACGGCAAAGTGACTGTGCAGGATTCGGTGAAGGCATACGCGTCAAAGGCATGCGCCTTCAACGGAAAAGTCATCAGGGACGAGATGTACCGCGACAACGGCACCGGCAAATACAGCATGGGCGAAGTCCTGAAATACTCTTCTAACATAGGCATGGTACAATATATAAAGAAAGCCTACGAAACCTGTCCCGAGGAGTACACGAATACATTGAAACGCTTTGGACTAACCGACAACTACAAACTCATAGAGAGTGAAGTAACGCCATATATCACTACACCCGACAGCAAGCGTTGGAGCAAGCAAAGCCTTAACTCCATGTCCTACGGATACGCCGTACAGATGACAGGAATCAACATGTTAGTGTTCTACAACACCATAGCCAACGGAGGAGTCCAAATGCAGCCACGCATTGTTAAGGCAGTTCTCAAGGATGGGGAGATTGTTGAGGAATTCCCTACAAAGGTCATCAACGACTCACTCTTCTCCAAGAAGACTGCTGATGAGGTTACGGAAATGCTCATAAACGTAGTTGAAGGAAAAGGGAAGGACGGGAGATATGACGGAACAGGCAAACGGGCAAGGTCGGGGATGATGAAGGTTGCAGGAAAAACCGGTACGGCCGACCTGATAAATCCCAAGAACGGCAAGTATGACGGCTTCGGCAAAATGATGAGTTTCTGTGGGTTCTTCCCGGCAGACAACCCGCAATACACCCTCCTTGTACAGACAATATATGAGGCCGCACAGGACAACAGGGAAGAAAAGACAAAACTTGGCGGCGGAAGCACATCGGCTATTGTCTTCAAGGAAATTGCCGACAAGGTGATGTCAAAGAAACTCCGGGGAAACGTTGAAACAGCAAAGGAAAGCGACAATCCCGCATTGCCTGCTGTAAAGAAAGGAAACCTTGACAACGCCGGAACTGTATTGGCCGGCATGGGAATGGGTGGCGGAGAGAGCGTGACCGGTTGGGGTAAAATGAGTAGAGACAAGGACAACGGTTACAGTTGCTCGCACAATGAACCGCGTACCGACATTGTCCCCAACGTAACCGGCATGGGAGCCAGAGACGCCGTGTTCCTGCTGCAGAACTGCAAACTGGAAGTTGTACTCAATGGCTACGGAACAGTAATCTCACAAAGCATTCACCCGGGAAGCATTGCACGTGAAGGAGATGTCATTACATTGACATTGCGTCCATGATAACAAGAAATATACATTATAATATATGAAACTCAGTGACCTTATAAGAGAAATACAATACAGCAGACTGGTTCTTCCGAAGGATGAAGTCGAAGTGCTGGGCGTAAACATCGACTCCAGAATCATTAAGGCAGGAGAGATGTTCATCGCCATAAAGGGAACACAGACCGACGGGCATGCATACATCCCGGTCGCCGAGGAGAAAGGCGCTTTGGCCATTGTATGCGAGAACATCCCCGAAAAGCAGAACCCGAATGTCGCATACATAGTAGTGCCCGACGCACAGGCCGTGTGCGGCAAGTTGGCCACTACATTCTACGGCAACCCGTCGACCAGACTCAAACTTGTAGGCGTTACCGGAACAAACGGAAAGACGACCATTGCCACATTGCTTTATGAGTTGTTCCGCGCAATGGGGCACAAATGCGGTCTGTTGTCAACTGTATGCAATTATGTCAACGGCAAAGCATATCCATCGACGCACACAACACCGGACGCAATCTCACTTAACAGGCTGCTATCGATGATGGTCGATGAGGGTTGTGAATATGCTTTCATGGAGGTAAGTTCGCATGCACTTGCCCAGGAGCGTGTGGGCGGACTGGAGTTTGCCGGTGCAATCTTTACAAACCTCACCCGTGACCACATGGACTTCCATGAAACAATGGAAAACTATCTCAAGGCAAAAAAGAGTCTCTTCGACAACCTGCCCCGCAGTTCATTTGCCATCACAAATCTTGACGACAAGAATGGTCCTGTCATGGTACAGAACTGCCGCGGGGATGTAAAGAACTACTCTACACGCACTTTGGGAGACTATAAGGCCCGTATTGTTGAGACACATCTCGACGGCATGATTCTTGAGTTCAACAACAAGGAGTTCTCGACAATGCTTACCGGGCGGTTCAACATAAGCAATCTTCTTGCCATATACGGTACGGCCGTTGAATTGGGTAAGGAGCCGGAAGAGGTGCTGAGAGTAATGAGCACATTGAAACCTGTTTCCGGCCGTTTCGAGACACTGCGCTCGGCCGAAGGCATTTCGGCCATTGTGGACTATGCCCACACTCCCGACGCACTAAAGAACGTACTTGGTACAATAAACGAGGTTCTGCATGGTCAAGGCAACATCATTACTGTAGTAGGAGCCGGCGGCAACCGCGATAAAGGGAAACGCCCCATGATGGCTGTTGAGGCGGTCAAGGGCAGTAGCAAAGTGATACTCACGTCGGACAACCCGCGCAATGAGGAACCGCAGGAGATAATAAACGACATGCTTGCAGGTCTCAACAACGAGCAGAAAAAGAGTGTAATATCTATTGTGGACCGCAAGGAAGCCATAAGAACCGCCTGCGCCCTTGCGCAGAAAGGCGATGTCATACTCGTTGCCGGGAAAGGGCATGAGGACTATCAGGAGATAAAAGGTGTGAAACACCATTTTGATGATAAGGAGATTATTAGAGAGATTTTCAATCCATAAACTGTAATCAAGAATGCTGTATCATTTATTCGATTTTCTGCAGGACATCGGTCTTCCCGGTGCAAGACTGTTCAGTTACACCTCTTTCAGAGCTTTGCTTTCGGCTGTGATTGCACTGCTGGTGTCGGCCTGGTTCGGCAGTACGCTCATAAAGTACTTCAAGAAGAAACAGATTACGGAGACACTTCGTGAATTCGACAAGAACAATCTCAAGGCCGGGGTGCCTACGATGGGTGGCATAATAATCATTATAGCCATTCTGGTTCCATGTCTGTTACTTGGCAAACTGAACAATGTGTACATGATTCTGCTCATAATAACCACCGTATGGCTGGGTTTACTTGGCTTTGCCGATGACTATATAAAGACATTCAAGAAGAACAAGGATGGCATTCCCGGCAAAGTAAAGATTGCGGGACAGGTTGGTCTTGGACTTGTGATTGGCCTGACCTTATGTTTCAGTCCACAGGCGGTAATGCGCGAGAACGTTACGGTGAACAAAGGCAATATTGAAGAAGTACAACACCGCAAGGAAGCAACGAAGGAGAACAAGACTACAATCCCGTTCGTTAAAGACCACAACATAAACTACAGCGAAATCATGTCGTTCTGCGGAGATTACAAGGAAGAGGCCGGTTGGGCATTGTTTGTGGTGATAACGGTACTTGTCATTACTGCAGTATCAAACGGAGCCAACCTGAATGACGGCATGGACGGCATGTTGGCCGGAAATGCGGCCATAATAGGTGTGACCCTGGCGGTACTCGCATATGTCTCGAGCCACGTCTCGTGGGCAGAGTACCTTAATATCATGTTCCTGCCGGGTGGTGAGGAGGTTGTTGTGTTCACTTTCGCCTTCATGGGCGCGCTTATCGGTTTCCTGTGGTACAACTCATTTCCCGCCCAAGTGTTCATGGGCGATACCGGCAGCCTCACCATTGGAGGAATCATTGCAGTAGTTGCTATACTCCTTCACAAGGAACTGCTTCTCATACTTCTCTGCGGCGTGTTCGTTGCCGAGAACCTGTCTGTGATAATGCAGGTGGCATACTTCAAACGCGGAAAGAAGAAAGGTATCAGACAGAGGATTTTCCGTCGCACGCCATTACACCACCATTACAACGTAGAGGACGAGAAACTGGACAAAGAGTGCACATACATATTCAAAGGACCGGAGCGTCCGATACATGAGGCCAAGGTTACTGTGAGATTCTGGATTGTCACAATAATAATGGCAGCACTGACACTCCTTACATTAAAGATAAGATAAATGGAGAAGAGAATTGTTGTACTGGGAGCAGGAGAGAGCGGTTGCGGAGCAGCTGTACTTGCCAAGAAACTGGGATTTGACGTATTCGTTTCAGATTTCGGTTCCATTGCCGACAAATACAAGGCAATGCTCGACGCACATGCTATCGCATGGGAAGAAAAGCAGCACAGCGAAGAGTTGATTCTGAACGCTGGCGAGGTGATAAAGAGTCCCGGCATACCCAATGAAGCGCCGATGGTTGTCAAGATTACCGAGGCCGGTATCCCGGTAATATCCGAAATAGAATTCGCGGGACGGTATACAAGGGCCAAGATGGTATGCATTACAGGCAGTAATGGAAAAACAACGACCACCTCTCTTATATACCACATATTCCGTGAAGCGGGACTTGATGTAGGGCTTGCCGGCAACATCGGGCGCAGCCTTGCGCTACAGGTTGCCGAAGGCGACAGGGACTACTACATTGTTGAACTGAGCAGTTTCCAACTCGATAACATGTACGAGTTCCGCGCCAATGTCGCAGTCCTGTTGAATATAACTCCCGACCATCTCGACCGCTACGGCTACAAGATGGAGAACTATGTCAAGGCAAAATTCCGCATATTGCAGAACCAAAAGCCCGAAGATGCCTTCGTCTACTGGAACGAAGACCCTATAATAACAAAAGAACTGCCCAAGTACACACATGGCAGACCCTACCCCTTTGCCGAGGAGAAACAGGACGGTGTCGCAGCATATACCCACGAGGAGAAGCTTGTATTTACCGAACCGGTTCCATTCAATATGGAACTTGAGGAGTTGTCGCTCACAGGCAAGCACAACCTGTACAACTCCATGGCCGCAGGAATATCGGCAAACGTGGCCGGAATACGCAAGGAAACGATACGTGAGGCGTTAGGTTCATTCACTGGTGTCGAGCACAGGCTCGAGAAAGTGGCAAAGGTCAATGGTGTAGAATACATAAACGACTCAAAGGCGACAAACGTCAACAGTTGCTGGTACGCACTGCAGAGCATGAAGACAAAAACCGTGCTCATTCTTGGAGGCAAGGACAAAGGAAACGACTACAATGAGATAGCCGACCTTGTTAAGGAGAAGTGCAGCGCATTAATCTTCCTCGGAGCCGACAACAGCAAACTGCAGGAATTCTTCGGTACATTCGGTCTTCCGCTCTATGACACCCACTCAATGCAGGAGTGCGTGGAACAGGCATACAGGATTGCCCGCAGCGGAGAAACAGTGCTGCTGAGCCCATGTTGCGCAAGTTTTGACCTTTTCAAGAGTTATGAGGAGAGAGGACGCATGTTCAAGGAGTGTGTATGCAGACTATAAGAAACAGTAAACATTCATATACCATAAAGACACAGAAATGGGAGGCGATAAGTTAAAGAGAATATTATTCAAAGGGGACAAAATCATATGGGCAGTCTTCTTCATAATCTGTGCCATATCCTGGGTTGAGGTATTCAGTGCAACAAGCCGGCAGATAAGCGACAACGGCAGTTATTGGCTACCTATAATAAGGCACACAGTATTCCTTATGGGAGGTATATGCGTGATACTCATAATACAGAACTTCAATACCACCCACATAAAGAAGATGACCAACCTGATTTATTGGGCCGGACTCATCGGACTTATCTGGGCGCAACTTGACAGCGGTTCAAAAATAAACGGAAGTGCACGCTGGATAAATTTAGGTCTCTTCACGATACAGCCAATGGAATTTGCCAAGATGGGTCTTGTGATGATGACTGCCAGAATAATGGCAGAACGTCAAGGAGAGTTCGGGACCGACGGGACGGCTTTGAAGGAAATCGCCAAGTACAGTGCACTGCCTATCCTTATAATATTGAAGGAGAACCTTTCATCTGCTGCATTGCTGCTCATTGCCATATACATGATGATGTACATCGGCAAGTGCCCCAACAAGCAGTTGTTGCAGATAGCAGGTGCCGGAATACTTGCTGCCGGACTTGGTGTAACGGCCATACTGGCCACACCCGACAGTTTTGCCACCAAGGAGGGTGGTTTCGGCAGCAAGGTCGTAACATGGAAACACAGAATACAGGCAATAGGCAACAGCACACCCATTGACCCCGACACATATGAAATTGATGACGACCAAAGAGCGCATGCAAACATGGCAATAGCCTCAAGCCATTTCTTCGGTTGCGGTCCCGGAAATTCCGTGCAGAGAGACAACATTCCGCACGCCTACTCCGATTTCATATATGCCATTATTATTGAAGAACTAGGACTTATTGGAGGAGTGGTCGTCATACTGCTCTACCTGACCCTGCTCTACCGGTGCGGGAAGATTGCCAACAAGAGTGACAGCGCATATTCGGCATATCTGGCAATGGGAATAGGTATTATAATAACCTTGCAGGCCATGCTGCACATGTACATATCAGTGGGAGACTTCGTTACTGGACAGCCTTTGCCGCTTATGAGCCAGGGCGGAACATCTGTAGTGATAAACTGCGTGTACATAGGCATGCTGCTCTCGATAAGCAGACACACCGCCAAGAATGAGACAGTGACAACCGAACCGGCAACAGACATTGAGAACAAATAAGACAACAGCATGAAAAAAGAGTACAGAATAATCATCAGCGGAGGCGGGACAGGAGGTCATATATTCCCTGCCCTTTCGATAGCGGACGCCATACGCAGCAAACAGCCCGGCGCCAAGATACTTTTTGTGGGAGCAGAGAACAGGATGGAAATGCAGCGTGTCCCCGCAGCCGGATACGAAATCAAAGGCCTTCCGATTGCCGGGTTCAACCGCAAGAACCTGCTGAAGAACATAAAGGTCCTGTGGCTCATACTAAAGAGCCAGCGCAAGGCAAGAAGAATAATAAAGGAATTTGCACCACAGGTTGCAGTAGGAGTGGGAGGCTATGCCAGCGGCCCCACGCTGAAGATGGCTGCAGGAATGAACATTCCCACACTCATACAGGAACAGAACTCATATGCCGGAGTAACGAACAAGATACTTGCCAAGAAAGCAAAGATGATATGTGTTGCCTATGACGGTATGGAGCGTTTCTTTCCGCACGAGAAGATAAAACTCACCGGCAACCCTGTGCGCAAAGCCCTCCTTGACATGCGGGCCAACCGCAACGAAGCCATAAAAGCAATGGGACTTGACGACGAGAAGAAGTGTGTGCTCATAGTAGGCGGAAGCCTCGGTGCAAGAAGCATAAACGAGGGGATAATTGCAAACATTGAACTGATAAGAGCAAACAAGGACATACAGTTCATATGGCAGACCGGCAAACTCTACTTTGATGAAATGAAGGAGAGAGCCGACAAGGCCGGCAAGCCCGAAAACCTGATGATAACCGACTTCGTGTCGGACATGGCAAATGCACTGAGCGCTGCCGACGTTGTCGTGTCACGCGCAGGAGCCGGTTCAATATCGGAATTCGCCCTGCTCGGAAAGGCTGTGATACTGGTACCTTCGCCAAACGTCAGTGAGGACCACCAGACAAAGAACGCCATGGCGCTGGTAGACAAGAATGCCGCCATTTATGTTGCTGACGCCAACGTGAAAGAGGAACTTGTGACAAAAGCCATTGAAACAGCAAGAGATGCCGATTCAATAGCCAAACTTGAAGAGAACATTATAAAATTCGGCAAGCCCAATGCTGCTGATGAGATAGCCGACGCGGTACTCATGCTTGCCGACGCATATATTGAGAAACAGACAAGACGGGAAAAGGAGAATCTCAGATGATGGAACTTAAAGATATAAAATCGGTATACTTTCTTGGAGCCGGAGGAATTGGCATGAGCGCCCTTGTCAGATACTTTATTCATGAGGGGAAATTCGTTGCCGGTTATGACCGTACGCCCTCTGCACTTACCGACAGACTCATTGAAGAAGGTGCACACCTTCATTTCGAGGAGAACGAGGAAATGATACCTGCCGAATGCAGAGACCCTGAAAGCACATTGGTCATCTACACCCCGGCCATACCCCACGACCACAGCGAATGGTCGCTGTTCCGCAATGGAGGATTCAACATAAAGAAAAGGGCCGAGGTGCTTGGGATAATCACAAAAGGCAAAAGAGGTGTATGTGCTGCAGGAACACATGGAAAGACAACGACATCGACCATGACCGCACACCTGCTGCACCAATCACATGTTGACTGCGCCGCGTTCCTTGGAGGCATATCAAAGAATTTCAAGAGCAACCTCATGCTCACCGGAAAGAGTGACCTGGTTGTAATTGAAGCCGACGAATATGACCGTTCATTCCTGCACCTTGAACCGTACATAGCCACGATAACATCGGCCGACCCCGACCACCTTGACATATACGGCAACAAGGAGAACTACCTTGAAGCCTTTGCCCAATTCACCGAGAAGATACGCCCTGACGGGTATCTTATAATACATGAAGGACTTGAAGTGAAACCAAGGACAAATGCCGGCGTAAAGACATACGTATATGGCAAAGAGAGTGGTGACTTCCATGCCGAGAACATACGTATCGGCAACGGTACAATAATATTTGACCATGTGTCGCCGTGGCAAAGGATTGATGATGTAGAGTTAGGTGTCCCTGTGAGCATAAACATCGAGAACGGCATAGCCTCAATGGCAATGGCCGAGATATGCGGCGCTACAGCAGCGGAACTTAAAGAGGGCATGAAGAGTTTTGCGGGTGCCGACAGACGCTTCGATTTCCACATAAAGGAGAAAGACCTTGTACTGCTGAGCGACTACGCCCACCACCCCGACGAAGTAAGAGCCTGTGCAAAGTCCATAAAGGAACTCTACAGCGACAAGAAGGTGACTGCACTGTTTCAGCCGCACCTTTTCAGCCGCACTGCCGACTTCTACAAAGAGTTTGCACAGAGCCTTTCCCTGTTCGACAAGGTCATACTTGTGGAGATATACCCTGCAAGAGAAAAGCCCATGCCGGGAGTTACAAGCAGACTTATATATGACTGCCTTGGCGCAAACGTAGAGAAGAGAATGTGCAGCCGCGCCGATGTGCTCAAGGTTGTAGAAGAAGAAAAGAGCAATATTGAAGTTCTTGTGTCATTGGGAGCCGGTGACATCGAGAACGATGTTCCACGCATGAAAGAGATACTTGAAAACAGATAATGTTCAGAAAGATAGCCAACTGCCTGCTTTGGGGCATTGCAATATGCTACGCGTTGTTCGCATTTGTCATAGCCCCCAACATTCCCGACAAGAAGACATGCAAGGGAGTGCTCATCACCGTTGCCAACGACGACAATGGGAACCTTACCCATGAGAATGTTGTGGAAATGCTCGACAATGCAGGACTCAACCCTGAGAAAAGGAGCATTGAAGAGATAAACACGCACGAAATTGAGACATTCATAAACGGAATAACACTGGTCAAGGAGTGTCAGGTATACAAGAGCGCCACAGGTTCGGTGAACATTGACATCGAGTGCCGCATTCCCATAATGAAGGTTTATGAGATGGACGGCAACAATTACTATATTGACTCCGGTGGCGACACTATTACCGGCATACACAAGGCGCTTCATCTGCCGGTGGCGAGCGGACATATAACGGCCGAAATGAGGAAAGGTGAACTCAGGGACATTGCAAACATCATTTATGACAGTCCTTTCTGGAGGGCACAGACTGAGCAGGTCTATTTCAACGAATACGGTGAGATAATCCTGACACCCAAGGTTGGAGACCATGTCATAGAGTTCGGCACAACCGACAATGCCCAAGAGAAACTGGACAAACTCTATACCTTCTACTCAAAAGGACTGAACACAATAGGATGGGGCAAGTACGATAAACTGAACATAGAGTTCAACGACAAAGTCATAGGCACAAAAAGGAATAAACAAGAATAGGATATGGGACAGACCAATTACATCGTAGCAATCGAACTAAGTTCGTCTAAAGTGACCGGCGCCGCAGGCATCGAGACGCACAATGGAATAAAAATCATTGCAACGGCAAGTACACGCGCCGATGATTTCATCTCCAAGGGCATTGTGCGCAATGTAGACAAGAGCAGCGAGGCCATAACCAACATCATCAATAACCTTGAATCAAAAATCATAGAAGAAGAGGGCAGGGATATAATGATAAAGAAGGCCTATGTCTCACTGTCAGGACTCACGCTAAGGAGCATGAAGTCCAAGGTCACACGCACATATGACAGTTACACCAAGATTACCGAAGAGATAATAAACGGCCTGGAAGATGACAATGACATGCAATTCGTTGTCCCCGATGGTTATGTAAAGGTAAAGACCATAACCCAGGAATACAAGATTGACGGAAAGACAGACCGTGCGCCCATTGGCACTCTGGCGCAGGCCATTGAAGGACATTACCTGAATATAGTAATAAAGAAACAGTTCCTGGACCAGTTGAACGAAAGTTTCAGGATGGCCGACACTGAAATTGCCGACAGTTTCATTGCAGCCCGCATGGACGCCGACATAATTCTCACAAAAGATGACCGCCGCAACGGTTGCGCATTGGTTAACATAGGTGCCGACACAACCACTGTTGCCATATACAATAACGACAGTCTGCGGAAACTGGCAGTACTGCCTCTCGGAAGCAGAAACATTACCCGTGACCTGTGTAGCGAACAGATTTCATATGACCAGGCAGAGGCGATAAAGATAAGCCGCGGTTACAAATCCACGGTTAAGGAGACCGAACCTATTGACAACGACACTGTGAACGACATCATCGGCGGACGCATGTGCGAGATACTGAAGAACGTGAAGTTCCAGATAGAAGAATCGGAGGAACTCATCGGGAAAATAACATTCACCGGCGGAGGTTCAAGACTCAAGAATTTTGAACTGCTGATAGAAGAGTACCTGCCCGAATTCAGGACAGCCATCGCCTGTGACCCGCAACTGGCATTCGAATGCCTTCCGGGAGTAAACACTATAGGCGTATTCACGACAGCACTGTATGGGCTCATGAACCACGGAAAGGACAACTGCTGCGAATATATTGAACCGGCACCGATTAGCAACGGCGGAGCACTCTTTGGAGAAGAAGAGATGAACGGGCAGGAACAAGAGATTGAAAAGCCGGTAGAAAAGCACGAAGAGAAGAAACCCGAGGAGACAAAGAAGAACAGCGGCAAGAAGAGTGGCAGCAAGAACAAATCCTGGGGATTCGGTACTCTCTTCGGGGGATTCAAGGAGACTGTGGAAGGAATTATAAAGACTGCAACAAGCGAAGACCCTGAAGAACATGACAGAGATAACGACGAATAATGATGAATGATACAAAAAGTATGAATATGGACGAACCAGTAAAGAAGACACTACCCTTTGCAATACCGACCGAGTGTCCAAGAATCATTAAGGTTGTGGGAGTTGGCGGAGGCGGCAGCAATGCCGTACACAACATGTACCGTAAAGGCATACACAATGTATCATTTGCGGTATGCAACACCGACATGCAGGCAATGCAGAACTCGCCCATTCCAAAGAAGGTGCAGTTAGGTGTTGAAATCACCGAAGGACTCGGAGCTGGGAACGACCCCGAGGTTGCACGCAGAGCCGCCGAAGAGAGCCGCGAGGAGATTACACGCCTCTTCAATGACGGCACGAAGATGGCATTCATCACAGCCGGCATGGGCGGCGGTACAGGAACCGGCGCAGCCCCTGTCGTGGCCGAGATAGCCAAGAGCCTTGGCATTCTCACAGTAGGCATTGTGACAATCCCCTTCAAGTTCGAGATGACCGGTAAGATAAAGCAGGCACTGAAAGGCGTAATAGAGATTTCCAAGCATGTCGACGCGCTCCTGGTCATCAACAACCAGCGCCTCATAGACATGTATCCCAAGTTGCAGGTGACCGAAGGTTTCCACATGGTTGACAATGTCCTCACGACAGCCACAAAGAGCATTGCCGAAATCATAACTGCACGCGGAACCATCAATCTCGACTTCCGCGATGTAAGGAAGATTCTCAAAAACGGCGGTGTTGCAATCATGAGTTACGGCATTGAAAAAGGTGAGAAACGAGTATCACGCGCTTTCCAGAGCGCACTACACTCGCCGTTGCTCAACGATAACGACATCTACAAATCAAAGAAAATACTGTTCAACATATACGAGAACCCCAACGACCCCATACGCATTGAGGAAATGGCCGAGGTAGAGGCCTTCATGGCCAAGTTCCAGGAGGACGATATCGAACTTATCTGGGGTTACAGCAAGGACCATAACCTTGAAGAGGGCGCCGTAAAGGTGACCGTGCTTGCGACCGGGTTCGGCATGAAGGATATCCCGGGAATGGAACCGGTGATTGTTGAGGACGAAAAGGTCCGGGAGAAAGCCACACGTGAACAGTTGGAGAAGATTGAGCAGGAGAACCGCGAACTTGACAAGATGAGAAGCGTATTCTACAAGGCAGAATACAAGGTGTACATATTCAAGGGTGACGAGATGTACAACGACGAATTCATTGAGGCACTCGACAACTCCCCTACCTACAGACGCAGCGCAATGGAACTTGAAAAGTTGGCAGAATATGCCAATGCAGAGCGGTCAAACGACATTGCTCCTGAACAAGCAGAACAGGAGGTTGTTGAGGATACAGAGAATAGCGAAGAAAACAATTATACAGAAACAACAGATAACGTAGAACATGGAACTATTTGACATTATCAGCAATGACATCAAGGAAGCCATGAAGGCAAAAGACAAGGTTGCCCTTGATACACTTAGAAACATAAAGAAAGTACTGCTTGAGGCAAAGACCGCCCCAGGCGCAGGCGACACAGTGAGCGATGAGACTGCAATCAAACTCATACAGAAACTGGTAAAGCAGGGCAAGGAATCGGCTGAACTCTACAGCAGCCAGAACCGTCCCGAACTTGCAGCAGAGGAACTTGCACAGGTTGCAGTGATGGAAAGATACCTGCCTGCACAGATGAGCGAGGAACAGGTTACCGCAGTACTCAAGGAGATTATTGCCAATGTAGGTGCAAGCGGCCCGCAAGATATGGGTAAAGTAATGGGAGTTGCCACAAAGCAACTCGCAGGCAAGGCCGAAGGCAGAATAATCTCCACCATCGTAAAGCAATTGCTCAACAGTTAATCAAAAAGTTCCCTTAACACATCCATAGACTTCAGATAAGGGAAATCGGGAATGTGCAGACGATAATAGGCAGTAAGGATTGCGAGGTATTCGCCTCGCAATTTTCTGTTCAACGAAAGCATGTGCATGGAATCATAACCCGTACGCAGCAGATTTACAAACTGCACGGCATCGGCCGGCATAAGAAAATCGGGGTGCAAAGGGTGCTCTCTTACAGCACAACCTTGTAAAAGGTCAATATAACAATGTGTGTCATACCCCTCAAGGTTCGGATATATTCCCATGTAACGCAGCAACTGCACCATAAAGATAAGATGAAAATCGGCATAACCGCTTTCAAGATTATCGAAAAGCGTGAAAGAACGGTCAAGAAAGTTGAACAGAGTCTCATCGGCACCCTCTTCACGCAATGAATAGGTAAGCAATTCCGAAAGGTACAATGCAATAGAGGATTTTACCACATCACTCTGTATTGTCGTGTAAAGCATATAAGGTTGCACATCAGACACGCGTGACAAGGATTTTCCTTTCTTGTATGAAGCCGTGAAGGATAACATTGACAAAGGCTGGAACAGAACACGACGCACCCGACCACGACCACTGCTTGAGACAGGGACAAGGAACGAATGGCGCCCGTGAGAGCGCGTGTACATATCAGCAATCATCAATGTATCGCTGTATTTTGTTGTTCTCAATACAATTCCGTCAAATTTCTCTACCATACTTTATGAGAAAAACCATTTCCAGGGGCAAAACAGGAGGTTATGAACGCAAATTTACAAAAAAAACCACAAATTCTTTGCCAATTCAAAAAAAAGGTTTTACCTTTGCTTTCGCTTTAACAACCAAACGTCGTTTGGAGACCCTTAAAAGGGGTTCATCAAGCAATGGCCCATTCGTCTATCGGCTAGGACGCAAGATTTTCATTCTTGAAAGAGGGGTTCGATTCCCCTATGGGCTACAATTGAAACTAAAAAAAATAATATAAAGAGATGGCAAATCACAAATCATCACTTAAGAGAATCAGACAGACCGAGAAGAGAAATCTTCTTAACCGTTACTATGGCAAGAATATGCGTTCAGCAGTTCGCAACCTCCGCAATATGACAGACAAGAACGAAGCTTTGGCAAAGTTCCCCGAGGTTCAGAAGTTGCTTGACAAAATGGCTAGTCGTGGTCTTATCCACAAGAACAAGGCTGCAAACCTCAAGTCAGGTCTGTGCGCCAGAATTGCAAAGTTAGCCTAATTTTTGAAACATATATTTACCGAACAAAAGGCTGGATTCATGAATCCAGCCTTTTCGTGTTATGCCAACAACAACGGCATGAACAAAACGACCGAGGGATGTTGCTTGCAACTCGCAAGCAAAGTTTTATTCGACTTGTGAACTCTGTGCCGGGCTTTCATGTCCTTTTGAGCCCAAAAGGACATGAAAGCAAGAGTTGAAGAAGAATTCAAGTAAACAATTAAGGTTGATGACAGCCGTAGAATATTAGACGAGCAAAAGCGAGTAATAACCTCTAAACAACATTCCCTGACAATCATACAAAGCTATTTTGATTTTTGGGAATAAGGTTCTGCCCCCTAAACTTTGCAGGTGAACCGTTTTTTCATTCCACACCAACACATCCCTGACTATTATAAATAGTCAGATTAGCCGGGTCTTACACTATTTTTACAAAAAAAACACTTGTTTGATAGAGCGATTTTTATTAACTTTGTTCAGTTTATAAGAACAGCAAAACCAACTATGAGCGAAGATATCAACAAGAACTCTGCGGCAAATTATTCGGCCGACAGTATACAGGTCCTCGAAGGTCTTGAAGCAGTCCGCAAACGCCCTGCAATGTACATTGGCGACATTAGCGAAAAGGGACTCCACCATTTGGTATATGAGGTTGTCGACAACTCTATCGACGAGGCCATGGCCGGGTTCTGCACACACATAAATGTAACAATCAACCCGGGCAATTCAATAACCGTCCAGGACAACGGCCGCGGTATTCCCGTGGACATGCACGAGAAGGAGGGACGCTCAGCCCTTGAAGTCGTGATGACTGTGTTGCACGCCGGCGGTAAGTTCAACAAGGATTCATACAAAGTATCAGGCGGTCTCCATGGTGTGGGTGTATCGTGTGTGAACGCACTTTCAAAGCACATGAAGACCGAAGTGTTCCGCGACGGCAAGCACTACGTGCAGAACTACTCATGCGGAAAGCCGCTTGAGACAGTACACTGTGTGGGTGACACAGACATAAGGGGAACCAAGCAGACATTCCAGCCCGATGACTCAATCTTCGTGGTTTCGGAATACCAATACCAGATATTGGCAACCCGCCTGCGCGAACTCGCATACCTGAATGCCGGCATAACAATCACCCTCACCGACATGCGTGAGGCCGATGAGAACGGCAACTACATGAGCGAGACATTCTACTCGACCGAAGGTTTGAAGGAATTCGTGCGCTACATAGACTCTTCACGCACACCGCTCATAGGCGATGTAATATACCTGAATACAGAGAAGAACAATATCCCCATTGAGGTTGCAATCCTGTACAACACAGGCTACAGCGAGAATGTACACACATATGTGAACAACATCAACACCATTGAGGGCGGTACTCACCTGGCAGGTTTCCGACGCGCACTCACCCGCACACTCAAGAAGTACGCCGATGATACCAAGGCGCTTGAGAAGGCAAAGGTAGAGATTTCAGGCGAGGACTTCCGCGAAGGTTTGACAGCCATTGTATCGGTAAAAGTCGCTGAGCCCCAATTTGAGGGACAGACAAAGACCAAGTTGGGTAACAGCGAGGTAACCGGTGCTGTTGACCAGGCCGTGGGCGAGGCACTTGCATATTATCTTGAGGAGCACCCCAAAGAGGCCAAAATGGTTGTGGACAAGGTCATCCTTGCTGCAACAGCACGCATTGCGGCACGCAAGGCACGCGAGAGCGTTCAACGCAAGAGCCCTATGAGCGGTTGCGGCATGCCCGGCAAACTTGCCGACTGTTCCGACAAGGACCCGGCAAACTGCGAGTTGTTCCTCGTGGAGGGCGATTCAGCCGGCGGTTCGGCAAAGCAGGGCCGCAAGAACAAGTTCCAGGCCATACTTCCTTTACGAGGTAAGATTCTTAATGTGGAAAAGGTGATGTGGCACAAGGCTTTCGAGAGCGACGAGGTGAACAACATCATTCAGGCAATAGGTGTACGCTTCGGACTCGACCCCGAGGACAGCAAGAAGGCGAACATTGAGAAACTGCGTTACCACAAGATTATAATGATGGCCGATGCCGACGTCGACGGAGCACACATAGGCACTCTCATAATGACACTTTTCTACCGCTACATGCCCGAAATCATTGAAGGCGGACACCTCTACAAGGCCATGCCACCGCTCTATTTGTGTTCAAAGGGCAAGGTAAAGAAGTACTGCTACGACGACAAGGAAAAAGATGCTTTCGTACAGGAGTATGCAGGCGGAAACGAGAAGGATATCAACATACAGCGATACAAGGGTCTTGGCGAGATGAACCCCGAGCAGTTGTGGGAGACTACAATGAACCCCGAGACACGCACTCTCAAGCAGGTGACAATACGCGACGCACAAGAGGCCGACTACATATTCTCAATGCTCATGGGCGACGATGTAGGCCCACGCCGCGAGTTCATCGAGAAGAACGCCACCTATGCAAACATCGACGCATAAAGCGCGATTTATCATATGAAAAAAGGATTGCAAATTTGCAATCCTTTTTTCATATGATAAGGTCATCTACCCGGACTTTAGGTACACAATGCACACCCTCCTCGCGATAATATCCGTGAGATTCCCCTGCAGAAATCTCTACTAACCTATGCCTTTCGGCACTCTTGCCTATCGAGACAACCATTAGCGGTTCAAGGGGCAATTCCAAAGCCTCTTTAATCCGCTCCTTATCGAAAGAGAGGATACAGAGCCCGTTGAGACCTATCTCCGTAGCCTGTAACAGCATGCTCTGCACTGATATTCCAAGGTCAATAAATGTGCTTGTCCTTGGCTCCGATTCAGAACATACAATTATAAAAGCATTCGGTTCTTCACCGGGCAAAGGCAATGAAAGTTCACTGAGTCCGCTGCCCATTGAAATATGCGGGAGCACCTTGCATGCTTCCTTACCTGTCACCAGACGGAAACGTAGCACCTGCCTGTTACGTGCCGAAGCAATCTTGGTATTCACGGCAACAATGCGGCGCAACTGGTCGCTGCGCACAATGAACGAATTGTCATAACCGCGCGTGCTACGGTTCTTTTCAAGAAGCGTAGCCAGAGAATTCTTTGATTTAGAAACCGTACTCCCTACCGAGGCACGGTGCTGCTCCATTTTCTTTTCAAGATAATTGTCAGCCATATACTAATTGGTATAAAATATAAAAGAGTCCCGGTTCTCCGAGACTCTTTTGAGGTACCTGGCGGATTCGAACCGCCGTACACGGTTTTGCAGACCGCTGACTAAGCCACTCATCCAAGGTACCAGCGCTTTAAGCGATGACAAAGGTAAGACATTTTTTGTGAACAGCAAACAAAGAAGCCCATTTTTTACTATTTTAAGCCACTTTTGCACAAATAATCAACCTTTTGACCGCAAAATCGGCTTTAAAATCCTATCTTCGCGACAAGGAAGCATGATTCACAAGATTGAAAAATATATTGCTGTCAACAAGTTGCTGACACCGGAAGGTAAAGTACTTGTTGCACTGAGCGGAGGAGCCGACTCGGTAGCCTTGCTCGTTACACTAATCAAGTTAGGATACCGTTGCGAGGCCGTACACTGCAATTTCCATCTGCGCGGTGAAGAGAGCAACAGAGACGAACAGTTCGTGCAGCAACTATGCAAGAGAAAATGTATAAGACTCACCACATTGCACTTTGACACAACCGCATATGCCAAGGAGAAGGGCATATCAATAGAAATGGCGGCGCGTGAGTTAAGGTACACAGCATTTGAGGAACACAGGAGAAAGATTGAAGCAGAAGCCATTGCCGTGGCACATCACCGCGACGATTCGGCCGAGACCCTGTTACTGAACCTTTTGCGTGGAACCGGCATTAAGGGGCTACGCGGTATACAACCGAAGAACGGATACATCATACGCCCGTTGCTATGCATAGGGCGTGCAGACATCCTTGACTACCTGAAGTGGCGGGGCGAAGAGTATGTTACCGACAGTACGAACCTCACCACAGACTACACACGCAACAAGATTAGACTTGAGCTCATTCCCCTGATGGCAGAAATAAACCCGTCGATTCTTGAAAGCCTTGCCGGTACGGCACAGAGAATCTCCGACGCAGCAGATATCTATGACAACGCCGTCAGTGAAGCAACCGAAAGAGTAAAGAAGGGCAATATTATTGATATTGCTGCACTGAAGAACGAAATATCTCCACAGAGTGTACTACACGCCATAATTGCACCGCTCGGGTTCAACACCGCACAGATTGAGGACATCATGGAGTCACTCGACGGTGGCAGCGGCAAACAGTTCCACAGCGCCTCATGGAGCCTCATCAAGGACCGCAGCAACTTGCTCCTCACCGGCAGGCATGCAGAAGCATTCCCAAGCATGGAACTGCCGAGGGAAGGACAGATAAAGACACATCAAGGCGTCATGACAATATCAGAAGGAACCTTTGACGGAACAATACCAAGAGAATGCAGCACGGCCACTCTCGATTCAGATAAACTGCACTTTCCCCTTACATTACGGCGCGCTGAAAAGGGTGACCGCTTTGCCCCGTTCGGCATGCGCGGCACCAAACTTGTAAGCGACTATCTCACCGACCGCAAGAAGAGCATTATTGAAAAGGAACAGCAACTTGTTGTGACAGACGCCACAGGGTCAATAGTGTGGCTTGCGGGTGAACGGCCTGCAGCACCGTTCTGCGTAAACAAGGGCACAAAGAAGATTGTCACCCTCCATTGGGAAGCATAGGCAAATCATTCACTCAGGATAATAAGTGCCTCCCGTGCCTCCTTGCTGCCGCCGTCCCGTGCCTTGCGAAGCAGTTTGATACCTTTGGAATGGTCTTCGGGTACACCTTGTCCATTGTAATGGCACACGCCAAGATAATATTGGGAATCGGGGAAATCCTGTTCGGCCGCCTGTCTGAACCACTCAACAGCCTTCTCATAGTTCTTTTCCACTCCCATTCCCTCGTAGTGACACACACCCATATAATGCTGCCCGCGAGGATTCTTCAGTTCCACGGCCTTCATGAACCAGCGCATTGCCGCCCCGCTGTCGGCAACCACGCCCTGCCCTGTGAGAAAACAGAAACCCAAATCGCACATGGCATCGGTGTGCCCATGTTCTGCCGCCTGGGAGAACCACATTACAGCCTTTTGGGCGTCTTTCTGCACCACATCACCATCCTTGTACATCTGTCCCAAGAGATACTGTGCTTCGGAATATTCCGCCACTGCAGCCTTGTTGAGCCATTCAAGTCCGGTTTCCTTGTCATCGCCCATATCCTCATCCAGGTAGCAGAGGGCAAGGCTGTAATATGCGCAAACAAGGTCCTTTTCGGCCGCCTCCTTGTAAAGAGCGACAGCCCTTCTCCAATCGTACTCCACGCCAATGCCGAACTCATAGCAGTTACCGAGATTATATGCTCCTTCGGCACTGCCGTGCTTCACGGCCCGTTCATATAACAACACGGCAATGTCTTCATCGGGAAGCACACCATATCCGTTCTCATAACAGGTTCCAAGATATGACAGAGCCTCGGCACTGTTTTTTTTAGCGGCACGCCTGAACCACTCTACCGCGACATCATAGTTCCTTTCCACACCAAAGCCGCTGAAGTAACACACACCTGTTGCACATTCGGCCTCGGTATGCCCTTGCGAGGCAGCCATTGTATACCACTCTGCCGCGTCCGACGGCGAAATACTTATTCCGCAACCATATTCGCAACAATACCCTGCCGAGAACCGGGCATTGGCAACACCCTGCACCGCAGATTTCACGAACCACGAAAAAGCCTGCTCATAATCCTGCTCCGCACCCTCACCATAAAAACAGCACAAACCATATTCGTACTGCGCTTCGGCATGTCCGCCTTCGGCAGCACTCTTCCACCACATGGCAGCAGATGAACTGTCCCCTTTGCCATACGCCTCAACACCCTTTTCATACATTATATTCAAAGAATCAGTCACAAAAGAGTGAACTGCCGAGGCCGGCACAGCAAGCAAAAAACCAAACAATAACGTTAACAGGATTCGCCTTTTCATAGCAACAGGATAAAATATTAAGGATTCTGCCCCTGCAGTTCCTCTAATTTGACCGCAGCGGCGGGATGACCCAAGGAGTGCGCCTTCACGAGATTCTCCTCGGCAAGTTCTCCATTCCCCGATTTGAAATAGACACAACCCAGAATGTAATAGACATCGGATATCCCGTCGTCCAACTCCTTTACACGCTCGAGTGCCGTAGCCGCGTCTTCCAACAGATTCAGCCTGTAGCACAGAACTCCTTTCTCCAAGTGATACAGCAAATAGTCAGGTGTAATCGATATGGCCTTCTCAAGGTCATTCAAGGCCTGCTGATACATCTTGCATTTCGCCTCGGCCTGGGAACGGACATAATAGAAAGTGGAACCAAGACTATAAGATACACTCTCCTCATAGAGATTGTAGTCCATTACAGCGTCACGGTAGCGTCCTATGGAATCCTTCATGAGTCCACGCCTGAAAAGCAATGGAGCCGCATATTCCGGTTCGCCGGAACCGGCATGTTTCACAGCGCTGTCCATAAGTTCTATCGCCACATCATAGTTCTTCAACACATATTGGCACTGTGAAGCATTGGTATATACACCATCCTGGGCAATGTCACTCCCTACAAGCGATATATAACAGTCATAAGCCTCGGAATATCTACCGGTTTCATACAGGCGGTCGGCCTTGTATTGCAGGTAGAGCGGCAGACTGTCGACCGCAATCGCCTTGTCAAGCAAATTCAGGACATTCACATCGGAGAGCATGGGGTGCGACTGCACATTGCCTGTCTTTACAATGGAATGGATTGTCTTTGCTTTGTTGAAATAGACCTCGGCTGGTTTATCGGTAAAAGAGAGTGCCCTGTCCCACTCCTTGTCTGCGGCATTCATGTCATGGCAATACTCTGCCAGATATTCGGCCTTGCTCATATAACCCTCACAACTCGTAGGATATGCAGCAATGAAATCATTCACAGCATTGCCGAATGAAGAACTGTCACCGAACATCGCCTGCATGTACATGCAGGAAAGTGCCGTTTCCTTGTCGGCGGGCAGCAGCGTACGCAGTCTCATGCCGTTGAAATGTCCCAGACCATATGTTGCGGAGGTAGCCATAAGAGTTTCAAAAATTGTTCCGCCTACGGCATAACTGCATGTATCACCCGTGGAAGAGGGTTGCATAAGCGCCACCAACTCACCTTTGGCGTTCACAAGCGGCAATGCTTCGAAGCCCTGCTGCATTCCGATATCAAGAGTATAATAGGCATGAGAGTAGAGGGAATCTACTGCCGACACTCTGGTGGAGCGTACCTCACCGCTGTTCTTAGCACCATAAGAAAGCATGTACAACTCCTCGCCTACAGACACCGGTGCATAAGAAACCGGCAGATGTGACATTTTCCTGTCGGCCGCCACACGCACCCTCACGCAATCATACATCTCGTCAAGACCAACAATTCCCAGCACCGGACGTGCCTTGCCCTTGGCGTCTATCACCACAGCGCTATCGGCGCCGTACATAAGGGAGTATGGAACAAGAATGTTTCCGCCGCCACCCACGAACACCGCCGTACCGTTATCTTTCAGTTTGCCCGAAACGTAGGTAAGCACACTTGCCACAGAGCCACGTGCTGAACTGACCTTTTTAGGCAACTTGACTGCCGCCGATACCGTGACGGACAACAGAAGGACCGACAGGAAGAGAAAAACCCTTTTCATTGCAATTACTGAAGATGACGTTGACGCACAGCCTCGTACAGAATTACACCTGTTGCTACAGAGACATTCAATGACTCGATGTTGCCGAATTGAGGTATAGAGACCCAATCGTCGCACAAAGCCAGGTGCTCGCGAGGGATACCGGTATCCTCGGCACCCATCACAACGCATACCGGTCCATTGAAGTCAGCCTGTGTATAGTTAATCTCGCCTTTTTCGGTTGCACATACAATGCGTATTCCTGACGCCTTGAGATACTTCAACGTCTCGGTAATGTTCTTTTCGCGACACACAGGGAGAGTGTGCAACGCACCTGCCGATGTCTTTACAGCGTCGGCATTCACCGTGACGCTGTTATGGGAAGGCAGAATAATTGCGTCAACACCGGCACAATCACATGTACGGGCTATCGAGCCGAAGTTGCGCACATCGGTTATACCGTCGAGCAGAACCAGAAACGGCGCCTTACCCTCTTCGTAGAGTGTAGGCACCAGCGTATCTACATGGGCATACTCCACTGCCGACATATATGCTATTACACCCTGATGGTTCTTTCTTGTAATGCGGTTGAGTTTCTCTACCGGAACACGCACAACCGGAATCGTGCGGCCTTTGAGGGCAGCAAAAAGTCCACGGGAGAGTTCACTCTGTATATCACGCTTTACCAGAATCTTGTCAATCTCCTTTCCGGCTTCAAGTGCCTCAAGGACGGCGCGCACGCCAAAAATCATTTCATTGTTTACCATAATAATCACTCTTTAGACAACAGCTGGCGCGCGTTGTCAAGGGCGGCTTCCGTAAGCACCTCGCCGCTCATCATCTGCGCAATTTCGCGCACACGCTCCTGCTGTCCAAGTTCCACTATATTTGTAACAGTTCCATTATCGGTTTCCTCTTTGTACACCTTGTAATGAGTAGAACCCAATGCCGCTACCTGCGGCAAGTGTGTAATGCTTAACACCTGACAGAAACCGCATGCCATCTGCTGCATAATGCGCCCCATGCGCTCGGCAAGAGCGCCTGACACTCCGGTATCCACCTCATCGAATATGAGCGTCGGTTGTTTGGTGCTTGACGCAATGAGTGATTTGAGCGCAAGCATTACACGCGCCATTTCACCGCCCGAGGCAACATCGCTCAACGGTTGCGGAGCACTGCTGCTGTTGGCCGAGAAAAGGAACACTACATCGTCACAACCCACAGAAGTAAAGCCTTGGAGCGACTTGAAGTCAACCTCGAAACGTATCATCGGCATTCCAAGGGTCACAAGAATGGCAATTATCCTCTCCTGCAGCACCGAGGCGGCCTCCTTGCGTGCAGCGGTCAAAGCACCCGCCATAATGGCAAGATTGCCACCGCTCTTTTCTATTTCCCTTTCAAGTCCCTTTATATCATCATCGCCAAAAGCAATGCTGTCGAGCCTTGCACTGTAATCGGCCGCAAGCGCTATCAGTTCATCGGCACCTGCAACCCTGTGTTTCTTCGTAAGAGAGTATATCTGTGCTACCCTGTTCTCCACAAACTCCAGACGGGAAGGTGCAAACTGCACACGACCGGCACGCTGTTGTATCTCCTCACAACAATCTTTGAGTTCTATGTAATTGCTCTCGAGCCTGTCGGCAAGTTCCTGTGCCGAAGGATAGTGCACTGCTATGCGGGAAAGGGCCGAAGTTGCCTCACGCAGAGCCTGCAGCATGTTGCGTTCATCGCCGTCAATGGCACTGTATGCCCCGTAGAGCGCAGCCTGTATCTCCTCGGCGTGCGAGAGTTCCTGAAGTTCCCGCTCCAGTTCCTCAAGTTCATCGCTTTTGAGCGCTGCCGCCTCGAGTTCCTCGAGTTGGAACCGCAGCCACTCTTCGTCGCGGCGTGCCTCTTCAAGTGCCCTTTTGCGGGCCGAGAGTTCGCGCTGCAAAGAGAGGTGAGCCTCATATGCCACCTTATACCCGGCCAGGCGCTCCTGATTGCCGGCCAGAGTATCAAGAACACCCAACTGGTAGTTCCTGTCGCCAAGCAGCAGGTTCTGGTGCTGGGAATGTATATCTATGAGTCTTGAACCGAGTTCCTTGAGCAGAGATACATTCACAGGCGTGTCGTTTATGAATGCCCTGCTCCTGCCGTTGGCCGAAAGTTCGCGGCGTATTATGCATTCCCTGTCATAATCTATGTCATTCTCCTCAAAAAGAGCCTCGAGGTCAAAACCGGCCAGGTCAAAAACGCCCTCGATTACACAGCGCTCGGCACCCTCGCGAATGGCCTTTACATCGGAACGCTGCCCAAGGAGCATTGCAACGGCACCCAGAAAGACAGATTTTCCGTGCCCCGTTTCACCGGTAATTACAGAGAAACCGGCAGAGAAATCAATCTCCACTTTCTCAATGAGTGCAAAGTTACGTATGGTAATATGCTTCAGCATTATATCGCTCAGTTATTGTTCCTTGTTATCTTGTCCCACTCCGACGACAATGAGGGATTAATCTCGGAAAGTATCTTCACTACATCCTTTTTCTCTTCGGGAGTGCATTTTGAGTATACATTCACAATCTCGTCGACCTTGTACTCCGTGAAGAGTTCTGTGAAATAGGCCATCGGACGGTCGTCATAAGCCTGCTTCAGCAACTTTATGCTTTCGGTTATGGCCTTGCGACCGCCGTCGGCACTCTTGAACATCGTGTCAAGACCGAGCCTGTGATATTTGTACATGAGTTTGCGCACGGGTTCAAGCGCACCGTTCATATAGTCGTCTATTATTGAATGGCGGTTATTGTCACTGCCGCCGGCCCTCCACCCGGAGTCGCCAAGGTTCTGGGCGTTGTTGGCAATTGTAAGCGCTTTGTTCAGGAACTCGCTCCCGCCGAGTTCTCCCATGGAATCGAGGTCCATTCCAATAATCATGTACACATAGAATGCTATTACCGCGGTGAGATTGTTGTCGAGGTTATCCTCTATGAATTCAAGACGATCATAGGGCTGATACTTGAACTTGACGCTTGGGTCCTCGTACTTGAAAAGCACAGAGTTGTACGAAGAACCGAACACCGGACGCGAAGCCTGCACCATAAGCGAGCAGTCGAACGAGCCGTCATTGGCATAGGAGTTCACCACGAAGTTGAAACTGCACATTATGCGTTCATTCTCCTCATAGAAGTTGGTTGTCCATTTGCGGGTGTTTATAAACTCATCCAGAGCGTCACGCAACATCGTGAACACCTCGGTGTTGGAACCTTGCACTTTGGAAGAGTTAAGGTTTACCGTTGCATTGAGTTCCTCGCCCTCGGCACTTGCAAAAGAGGGCACGAACAGCATGACGAGCAGCATGAGTAGTTTTGCAAGATGTGAAACCACGTCCTTGGCAACACCTGCCTTGCTCTTGAGCGGATAGGCATTCTTGCCGTTGCGGTCTATGATTGTCACCTTGTTGGTGTCACATGAGAAGCCTGCTCCCTCGTCCTCGAGTGAGTTCAGTACAATGAAATCAAGATTCTTCTTCTCCAGTTTCTTGCATGCATTCTCCTCGGCATTATCCGTTTCAAGGGCAAAACCGGCCAAGCACTGCCCCTCCTTCTTTGCCCTGCCAAGCGTGGCGGCAATATCGGGATTTGCTTCAAGGTCTATTGTCATGCCATCGGATGTACGCTTTATCTTGCTGCTTGCCTGCACTGCCGGACGGTAGTCGGCAACTGCGGCCGAAAGGACTGCCGCATCGCACGACGGGAAGACGGCAACTGCAGTCTCGCACATCTCGCGTGCCGACTCTACATCAATGCGTTCTATTGCCGGGTGCGGCGTGGGCAAAGAGACCGGACCGGCAACCAATGTCACCGCAGCCCCCCTACGGGCACATTCAGCAGCTATTGCAAACCCCATTTTACCCGATGAGTAGTTGCCGATGAAACGTACCGGGTCAATCTTTTCATATGTGGGACCGGCTGTAATGAGAACCCTTTTGCCTTCAAGGTCACGGTCGGTCAAAAAAAAATCCTTCAGTGCCTTTACAATATTCTCGGGTTCCTCCATGCGACCCTTTCCGCAAAGATGGCTTGCCAACTCGCCGGCAGCGGCCTCAATAATGTGGTTGCCGTAAGCCTTGAGTGTCCCAATATTATGAACGGTGGCCGGATGGGCATACATATCCAGGTCCATTGCAGGAGCAATGAACACCGGGGCTTTCATTGACATATAGGTTGTGACAAGCAGATTGTCGGCCACTCCGGCAGCCATTTTGCCAAGAGTAGAGGCAGTAGCAGGAGCCACAATCATGGCGTCGGCCCAAAGTCCCAGTTCAACATGGCTGTGCCATGAACCGTTGCCAGTGTTGAAGAATTCGCTCAACACCGGCCTGCCCGACAAAGTCGAGAGAGTGAGCGGAGTTATGAACTCCTTGGCCGACGGTGTCATAACAACCTGCACCTCGGCACCCTCCTTAACAAGAAGACGCACCAACACTGCCGCCTTATATGCAGCAATGCTGCCGGTCACTCCCAATACAATCTTTTTCCCTTTCAACATCTGAGCCAAAAATAAGAAACTGTTTGAATTTATAAATACCGCACTCCCGTACCTGTCATTTCTTCAGCCCGCGCAGTTTTATCCTCGTAAGGGCCTGTTTGGTATTCAGCGGGAACTCGCCGTTCATCATCCAGCCATAGTAACCGGGGTCACGGTCAAGCACGGCGTCAACAGGCATTCCCTTGTACTTGCCAAAATTGAATACCTCGCGACCATTGTCATCATAGACAAAACGACCTGCAAAGTCAACGTTCCTTGTGAAAGAGGACTCCCTTGAAAGAGCCTCGATATCATTCTCCAAGTCACTGTAATGGTCAAGTTGCGCTTTGAGCACATTGTATGTAGCGCGGGTATCGGCGAGCGCACTGTGCGCATTCTCGAACTCGCTACCGCAATAGAACTTGTGCGCAGCAGCAAGGGTACGCGGTTCGCGCTTGTGGTAGAGCACCTGTACATCAATGGCATTATGGCGCGAAAGGTCAATGTCCACCTGCGCACGCAGGAATTCCTCGGCAAGCAGCGGAAGGTCGAAACGATTCGAGTTGAAACCTGCAAGGTCACACCCCTCGAACTCGTTTGCAATCTCACGCGCCACATCCTTGAAAAGAGGACAATCCTTCACATCCTCGTCATAAATGCCATGGACAGCCGAAGCAACCTCGGGAATATGCATTCCCGGGTTTATGCGGCGGGTATACTCTGTTTCGCGGCCATCGGGATAAACCTTTATGTAGCAAATCTCCACAATGCGGTCCTTGGAGATATCGGTACCCGTGGTCTCGAGGTCAAAAAATATTATAGGTTTCTTAAGATTCAGTTCCATCTTCAAATTCCATTATCAGTCTGTAAGCATCATTGGCATGAGCAGCATGAGCAGTTCCTGCTTGTCGACCTGCTCGGCCGGAACTATAACGCCTGCACGTGAAGGGTCGGCAAGTTCAATGATTACATCCTGACCCGGTGTATTGTTAAGGATATCGATGAGGAACGAAGCGCGGAAGCCGATATTCATTGGAGCGCCCTCGTAACTGCATGTAATGCTCTCCTCGGCCGATGTAGAGAAATCGGTATCCTGTGCCGAAATCACCACCTTGTTATCCTCGATGTGCAGTTTTATGAGACTTGCCTGTGACGAGAAGATAGCCACACGGCGAAGAGTGCTGATGAGCGCTGCACGGTCAACTGTGAGTTTGTGAGGATTGTTCTGCGGAATTACCGAGTTGTAGTTAGGATAGCGACCCTCGAAAAGACGTGAGACGAGTTTGTAGTCGCCAAGGTCGAATGTTGCAAAACGGCCGTCGAATTCAACTGCAACCTCCTCCTGCTCTTCCTTGCCAAGAAGATTCTTGAGCAGAGTAGCGGGTTTCTTGGGAAGTATGAAGGCCGATTTTTCGGCGCCCACTACAGAGTAGTCGCGGCAACGTACCAGTTTGTGGCCGTCGGAAGCGACAATTGTGAAATTCTCGGGAGTAAAGTCGAAATATACACCACACATCACGGGGCGAACCTCATCATCGGCAGTAGCGAACAACGAGCATGTGATACCGCTTGAAAGTACTTTAGTGGGAATGCCGATAGCAACGGCTCCCTCACCAAGCACTGCTGCCGAAGGATATTCGTCAGCGTTCTGGCCCACCATGCTGTACTTTCCGTTCTGGTAGTAGATTGTCATTTCGTATGTATCCTTCTTCACCTCGAAGCGCAACGGTTGCTCCGAAA
Source organism: Bacteroidaceae bacterium (assembly GCA_017408685.1). Taxonomy (GTDB): domain Bacteria; phylum Bacteroidota; class Bacteroidia; order Bacteroidales; family Bacteroidaceae; genus HGM04593. Next base: position 73,577 of record JAFQUE010000015.1, read on the forward strand.
TCTCCTTAAGGGAATCGATAAGGATTTTTGAAGAGATTGCAAAACTGAAGTCCTCGGAGCAGTCAACAACCTCAATTGATGTACACAGAGTGTTGTCCGGGTCCGACGCAGTGAGCCTGAGGGTATTGCCCTCGAGTTCAAACAGAATACAATCAAGAACAGGGATTGTGTTCTTTGAGTTTATCACACGGCTGATTGTCTGCAGACGAGACGACAGCAAGGAACTTGATACTGTAAAGTTCATAATATTCAGATTTTGATTGATTAGTCAAATGTGTAAACACCTTGCGCACGTACGCGCGCGTATTAGTCACAAAGATAACACTAAATAGATGAATTCAAGTAAAAAAGGCCGAGAAAAAATTGCTTTTCGGCAATAAAAGAACTATTTTCGCCACCGAATTTTGAAATCAATATGGAAATTACAGGTAAAATCATTGCAGTGCTTCCCGAGAGAGGCGGCATATCCAAGACAGGAAACGAGTGGAAAATGCAGGAATACGTGCTTGAGACACACGAGCAGTATCCCAAGAAAATATGTTTCAACGTATTCGGTGCAGACAAGATAGCACAGTTCAACATCCAGGCAGGTGACGAGATGACCGTTTCGTTCGACATCAACGCCCGCGAATACAACGGACGCTGGTACAACGACATCCGTGCATGGAGAGTAGAGAGAGGCACAGCAGCAGCCGCTGCTGCCCCAATGGACATCCCCGTCATCGACGCTCCAAAGGTCGAGGTACCCGACTTCGGCAAGGCGGCCAACGACCCCGACGACCTGCCGTTCTAAAGAATACGGTATTATTAAACAAAAACGGAGTGCTTTTAAAAGCACTCCGTTTTTGTTTAATACTTTATTTTAAATCACATACCGGACGAACAGTCAATCCTTGGGTACGTTCAAAGGTGTCAATACTTTTATGATTTGGAGCGCCCTCTATTCCAATGGAAAAATACAACATATAAGCTTCTACGTCATAAGGTGCAAGCGAAGACGTCCAATAATATCCACGAAATCCCCTATTATGAAAAGATTTTTCACCAAGATAACCTGCATTTGGAAAAAAGATACTGTTTCCATTAGGGCCTGTCAATTCACAACCCATAACATCGTTTACAAATACCCATTCCCAAGTACAGCAATCTATCAGTTCCTGGAACTCCTCAAATGTTGGCATACGCCAACTTCCGCCCCATTTTACACGAGCCACATCATTATTAGCGTCAAGAACTGCTTTGTTATCTAAATTACCATTATAGTTGACATCCTCTTTACCATCATCTATCTTTTCTACTGTCTCTCCCCAGGCGTAGTAACCACCATATTCCTCCGGTTTTGTTGCACCAACATTATAGGCTGCCCACATTATCCTGCTGGGCAAACCTAAATCAACATATTCATATCCATTAGGATTAAACATATCACCTGCATTACTATCGTCACCAACAACCTCATCACAAGAAACAAACAGCAATGCAATAAGTAGCGACAAAACAAAAGAAAAAGAAAAAGAAACGACCTTCTTCATAACATTACAAACTTACTAATACTTAGTAAGAAACATTACCCCAACGCGTAACAGTTCTTATTTTACGAATTCATACTCAACAGGAACTCCTCATTATCCTTTGTCCTTTCAAGGCGGTCCTTCACGAATTCCATAGCCTCGATAGGAGTCATGTCGGAGAGATACTTGCGCAGAATCCACATGCGGTCAAGTGTCTGACGGTCGAGCAGCAGGTCATCGCGACGGGTAGACGAAGCAATGATGTTCACAGCCGGGAATATGCGCTTGTTTGCAAGCGAGCGGTCGAGCTGGAGCTCCATATTGCCTGTACCCTTGAACTCCTCGAAGATAACCTCGTCCATCTTTGAGCCGGTATCTATGAGAGCAGTTGCAATGATTGTCAATGAACCGCCGTTCTCTATGTTGCGCGCAGCGCCGAAGAAACGCTTGGGCTTGTGCAGAGCATTCGCGTCAACACCACCCGAAAGTACCTTGCCCGACGCGGGCGAAACAGTGTTGTAGGCACGTGCAAGGCGTGTGATTGAGTCAAGGAATATTACTACATCGTGACCGCACTCAACCATGCGCTTAGCACGCTCAAGAACAATACCGGCAATCTTCACGTGGCGCTCGGCCGGTTCGTCGAATGTAGAGGCAATGACCTCGGCATTCACCGAACGTGCCATGTCGGTAACCTCCTCGGGGCGCTCGTCAATGAGCAGCATAATCATATAAGCCTCGGGGTGGTTGGCAGCAATGGCATTGGCAATATCCTTGAGCAGCATTGTCTTACCTGTCTTGGGCTGTGCAACAATGAGACCGCGCTGTCCCTTGCCTATTGGCGAGAAGAGGTCTACCACACGTGCCGACAGGTTATCGTAACTTCCGGCACACAAAGTGAACTTCTCATCGGGGAACAATGGGGTAAGGTTCTCGAACGATACACGGTCGCGCACCAGTTCGGGCGAAGCACCGTTTATGCGGTTCACCTTTACAAGCGGGAAATACTTCTCGCCGGCCGACGCAGGGCGTATTATACCCTCGACAACATCACCGGTCTTGAGACCATAGAGTTTTATCTGCGACTGTGAGACATACACATCGTCGGGCGAAGCAAGATAGTTGTAATCGGAAGAGCGCAAGAAACCGTAGTTATCGGGCATGATTTCAAGCACGCCCTCAACACGCAACACATCGGCAAAATCGTACTGCGGTTTTGCGGGAACCGGTTCCTCATTATTCTCGGCACGTTGGTTGTTGCGCTGGTTATTGCGTTGGTTATTACGTTCATTCTTTTTGGACTCCTTGCCATTGCTCCTCTCGAACTTGTCCACAAGTTCAGCCGGCAATTCAGAAGTCTCGCTCGGGAGTTCCTCAATGGCAACAAACGCCTCGCCTTCGTTATGGGGTTCGTTACTTACAACCGGTTCCTCTGCTGCCTCAACCGGAGTTTCGACAGCCTTCTTGGGCTTGCGGCCACGCTTCTTGGGTGCGGGAACCTCGGCAACCGCCTCAACAGCAGGCGACTCGGCAGGCGCACTCTCCTGTGCCTTAACAGCCTCCTCAACGGGTTGCTCAATTGCTTTCTTGGGTTTGCGACCGCGTTTCTTGGGTGCAGGTGCCTCTGCGGCAGGTTCAGCAACAGGCATTGCTGCCGGCACCTCAACTGCGGGAGCAACAGGTTGTTCTGCCACCGGCTGAACGGTTTTTGGAGCCTCCTGTTTCTTCGTTTCCTCTTTGTCGAGTTTCACAGCCTTGTCGCCTGTAGCCGTGTAGACTTTGCTCGGAGAGTCGGAATGTATGCGGTTACGACAATGTTCGCGACGGTTCATTCTGTTCTCTTCCTTCAGCACTGCCGGCGCTCCGGACTGGCTGTTCTGCATTGCCTGACCGTCGAGAATACGGTAAATCAATGAATCGCGGTCAAGAGACTTTATACCCTTGATACCCAGTTCTTGAGCAATTGACTGCAGTTCGGCAATCTCCTTGCTTCTTAGTTTTTCAATATGATACATAGGTTTTAATATTGGACACAACATACCCACAAAGGGCGTTGTCCATAGATTTGGAATCTGTAAAGATTAATGAATTATTTTAATGAAAAACACACGGGCGAAGACCCTGTGCACAATATTACAATGCAAAGATAGCGGTTTTGTTTAGAATAGAGCGTATAATTTGACTTTTTTTTGATTACGGCGCCATTTTAGGCGACTAAGGGGTACTAAAGAAACTAAGGAATAATAATGGAGACTTACCCTCAATAACCCCATATTCCTCTATTTATAAAGTAGCATTCACTTCACTTATATACTGCAGGATTTCGTCGCGACCGGTACCGTTTTCAGACGATGACACAAAGACAGGCGGCAATTCCTCCCACTCCTCAAGCAAGCGTTTCTTATAAGCCGCCAGATTGCTACCCAAAGCAGTCTTTGTCAGTTTGTCGGCCTTTGTAAAGATTATGGCAAAAGGAACACCGTTCTCACCCAACCACTCAATGAACTCAAGGTCAATCTTCTGTGGTTCGTGACGCGAATCTATAAGTACAAAGAGCAGAGTCATTTGCTCGCGGCGGAGAACATAACCGGATATAATATCCTGCAACTGCGCTGTCTGCGACTTGCTGCGCTTGGCATACCCGTAACCCGGAAGGTCCACAAGATACCACTCGTCATTAATTAAAAAATGGTTGATAAGCAGGGTCTTTCCCGGCGTTGCCGAAGTCATCGCCAGTTTCCTGCGCCCCGTGAGCATATTTATGAGACTGGACTTGCCCACATTGGAACGCCCAATGAATGCATATTCGGGTTTGCCATCCTGCGGACACTTGCGTACATCACTGTTGCTTATAACAAAATTCGCGCTTTTAATAACCTGGGTGCTCATAGGGAAGAGTATTTCTTTTTCAAAGTACAAAAATAGCACTTTTCCGGCAAAGCAAAAAATCACTGTACTGTATTCCATGGGTAAAATGAATCAAGGAATAATAACCATTATACCAAAGTTGTGTCACCCACACTAAATTTCGGCTCAGTAGAAATTTCGTGTGGACGAAATAACTCAACTAAATAAAACTGTTATTCCTTGGTTTGTTTTACCCTTAATCTGTTGTCGTTTATTCTTCTTGTTGTCGTTCTATCACATACTTTTCATGACTGAAAAGTACGCAAA
>JAFQUE010000016.1 GCA_017408685.1 Bacteroidaceae bacterium
ATTTCCTAAAACCTCCGGCACTATCTAAAACACAGCAAACAACCGTTCAGACAGCGGAAACAGGATAAAAGCTGTTTGAGCGGTGCATATTAGCGTTGCTGTTATCGCGTGGAAAGCGAGTTCTTTTATCCCCGATGGCTGAACGAAAAGTTGTTTGCGTAAAGCAACTGCCGACCGAATGCTCGCCATGGCGGCATGAGCGAAAGGCTGTTGCGACTGTTTTTGCTGTGCCGGGCCTTTTCGTTCTTTTGGGCCCAAAAGAACATGATAGAACGACAACAAAAAGAATATACGACAACAGGTTAAGGGTAAGTTGTATTTGAAAATACACGACAGATGTTTATTCCCATTACCATGTCATCATAAGAAGTATCCCTCAACCTTTTACGTTGAGCCGTTTTAGAGGTTCTTGCTCGCTTTTGCTCATCTAATATTCTACGGCAGTCATCAACCTTGGTTGTTTACTTGGATTTTTCTTCAACTCTTGCTTTCATGTTCTTTCATCGCGCGAAAGAACATGATAGAACGACTACAAAAAGAATATGCGATAACAGACTAAGGGTAAGTTGTGTTGAAGAATACAAAAAAATACTCATTCCTGTTCATAGACTATCTCAAGAAGTATTCCCTTGATTTTTGCTGATGAGCCGATTTTTAAACTGCATGCAAACAAGGCAGAAACTGCAGCCATTGCTATTTTGCAGTACTGCCCCCGCAAGCGGAGGCAGTAGAGACAAACATTGAAAAACAACGAACCCGAGGGTTCATCATCCAATTATATGACATAAGTATGTGGCAAAAGTAAAACAGTTATATTGAATGTTAACTATTTTTAACAAAATCCGATTCAATCGTTCCGTCAACCATTCTTATGGTGCGGTCGGTAAAGGTCGCAAGATTGTCGTCATGCGTAACAATGATGAATGTCTGTCCCAGACGGTCGCGCAGGTCAAAGAACAGTTTGTGAAGTTCCTCCTTGTTGTGGCTGTCGAGACTGCCCGAAGGTTCGTCGGCCAATATCACGTCGGGATTGTTTATGAGTGCACGGGCAACAGCCACGCGTTGGTTCTCGCCACCGGACATTTCCGACGGTTTGTGCTGTGCACGCTGCTCCAACCCCATAATCCTGAGCAGTTCCATTGCTGCTTCTTCGGCCTCTTTACGCTTTCGCCCGGCAATGAGGGCCGGGATTATTATGTTCTCCAATGCCGTGAACTCGGGCAGCAACTGGTGGAACTGGAACACAAAACCTATGTGTTTGTTGCGGAACGTGGCAAGACGACTGTCGTTCATACACCCTACATCCTCGCCATTGAAAAGTATGCGCCCGCCTGTGGGTTTGTCAAGGGTGCCTATAAGTTGCAACAGTGTGGTTTTTCCCGCACCGCTGGGGCCTACAATGCTTATTATTTCGCCTCTCTTTATCTCAAGGCTCACACCCTTGAGAACTCTCAGTTCACCGAAGTCCTTGGTAAGGTTCTCTATCTGAATCATATTTCCTTGATTACATATTCTGCAATGTGACAACCGAATGCTGCCGTAAAATAGGCCAACGAACCTATTATGGGTTTCCCGCCGGCGGGGTTAGGCTGTATTGCATTTTTGCGTGGTTCTTCCATGCTGTAGACAACAGGCAGCTTATGTTTGCCACGTTCGTCGCGTAGCAGACGGCGAACATTCTTTGCCAGTGTGCAATGCTCGCTTTTCCACAGGTCGCCCGTGCGTATAAGGGCAAGATTACACTTGGCGCCGGCTCCCATGCTCGAGATTATTCTTGTTCCGCGTCGCCAGCACTCCCTTATGAGCGCCCCCTTGGGTTCGAGTGTGTCAATGGCGTCGACGACAAAGTCGAAGTTGCCTTCGTCGAACAGCGCCGGGATGTTCTCCCCATTGACAAACATCTGCTTCACGACCACCGTAATCGCCGGGTTTATTGCCCTGAGCCTTTCGGCAACAATGTCGCACTTGGGCTGTCCCACGGTGCTTGTCAAGGCAGGCATTTGACGGTTAATGTTCGTTGTGTCCACCACATCGGCGTCGACAATGGTCATTGCACCCACACCCGCACGGCACAGCATTTCGGCAGCCCAAGAGCCCACACCCCCCACGCCCACAACAAGAATGTGTGCATTGGAAAGCCTCTCCTGTTTCTCCTCTCCCAGCAGCAATGTGCCGCGTTGTAACCAGTTGTCAGCCATAACAGTGTACTTGTATCTGCATTTCAGACAGCGAAAATACAAAAAAAAGGTGACAGGCAGGTATATATATTCAAATTTTACGTAATTTTGCACCGGTTATGGCCTTATGGCATTTTTTAAGAAATCAAATCATTGTAATATAAGATGAAAATCGCAATTGTAGGTGTCAGCGGAGCGGTAGGACAAGAGTTCCTCCGTGTTCTCGACGAAAGAAATTTCCCTTTTGACGAATTGGTGCTTTTTGGTTCGGCCCGCAGTGCAGGACAGGTATATAACTTCCGTGGCAACGACTATGTAGTCAAGGAGCTCAAGCACAACGACGACTTCATGGGCATTGATTATGCCTTTGTATCGGCCGGCGGCAGTGTATCAAAGGAGTTTGCCGAGACTATAACAAAGCATGGCACTGTTATGATTGACAACTCAAGCGCTTTCCGCATGGACAGCGATGTACCTTTGGTTGTACCCGAGGTGAACCCCACCGACGCTTACAACCGCCCCCGCAACATCATTGCCAACCCCAACTGCACAACAATACAGATGGTTGTTGCACTCAAGGCAATTGAGAACCTATCCCACATAAAGCGTGTGCATGCTTCAACATACCAGGCGGCCAGCGGCGCAGGTGCGGCTGCAATGGCTGAACTCTATGAGCAATACCGCCAAGTGCTCGCAGGCGAAGAACCGACTGTGGAGAAGTTCGCATATCAGTTGGCTTTCAACGTGATTCCTCAGATTGACGTGTTCACCGACAACGGATACACCAAGGAAGAGATGAAGATGTATAACGAGACACGCAAAATCATGCACAGCGACATAGAAGTAAGTGCGCAGTGCGTGCGTGTTCCGGCCTTGCGCTCTCACTCACAGTCCTTGTGGATTGAGACAGAGCGCCCCCTTACAGTTGAGGAGGTGCGTTGTGCAATTGCTGAAGGCGAGGGTCTCATCCTCATGGACAACCCCGAGGAGAAGGTATATCCAATGCCGCTTTTCCTTGCCGGCCAGGACCCCGTATATGTAGGCCGCATACGCAAGGACATAACAAACCCCAACGGCATACTCATGTGGATTGTAGGCGACCAGATAAAGAAAGGTGCAGCCCTCAATGCAGTGCAGATTGCAGAGTATCTTATCGCTCACCCGCAGAAATAAAAGGTGGCAACACCCCTTTCAAGAGCAGCCGAGCGAAGATATTACATTTTTTAGCATAAAAAATTTGCAATGTAAAGGAAAATGCTCTACCTTTGCAAAGTATTTCGGAAGAGATACTCGGGCTTTTAGCTCAGTTGGTTAGAGCAACAGACTCATAATCTGGAGGTCCTTGGTTCAAGCCCAAGATGGCCCACATGACAGAACCGCTTTTATGCGGTTCTGTTTTTTTTGTTATAATTGGGCTCTCACCAAGGTTATCTCCCTCGCATTAATGTTTGCACCGGCTAAAGCCGACAGCAAACGCTCGGTCAATGGGTCTCTAAAGAGACAAGTCTCAAGCCCAAGATGGCCCACATGACAGAACCGCCTTTCTGCGGTTCTGTATTTTTTTGTTATAATTGGGCTATCACCAAGGTTATCGCCTCACCTGCAAAATCTAGGGGGGGGGACAGTACCTTATTCCCAAAAATCAAAATAGGTTTGTAGGATTGTCAGGGAATGCCGTTTTAGAGGTTCTTACTCGCTTTTGCTCGTCTAATATTCTACGGCAGTCATCAACCTTGATTGTTTACTTGTATTTTTCTTCAACTCTTGCTTTTTGGTCCTTTTGGGCCCAAAAGGACCAAAAAGCCCGGCACAGAGTTCACAAGTCGAATAAAACTTTGCTTGCGAGTTGCAAGCAACATCCCTCGGTCGTTTTATTCTTGCCGTTGTTGTCTTAACGCAGCAAATAAGGGGATGGGGTAACTCGCTTTTCACGAAATAACAGCAACAAGATAATCCACCGCTCAAACATC
>JAFQUE010000017.1 GCA_017408685.1 Bacteroidaceae bacterium
ACGTTAAGCCTATCCGTGACTACGATGCATACGTTGGCCAGACAGAAGACTTCAAGATTGTAAAGATCAACCAGGAATTCAAGAACGTTGTCGTTTCTCACAAGGCACTCATCGAGGCTGAGCTTGAGGAGCAGAAGAAGAAGATTATCAGCACACTCGAGAAGGGTCAGGTACTCGAGGGTACAGTCAAGAACATCACTTCTTACGGTGTGTTCATCGACCTCGGCGGTGTTGACGGTCTCATCCACATCACAGACCTCTCTTGGGGCCGCGTAAACGATCCTACAGAGGTTGTTACACTCGACCAGAAAATCAACGTTGTTATCCTTGACTTCGATGACGAGAAGAAGCGTATCGCCCTCGGCTTGAAGCAGCTCACTCCACACCCATGGGATGCTATCGACGCAGACCTCAAGGTCGGTGATGTTGTAAAGGGTAAGGTTGTTGTTATGGCAGACTACGGCGCATTCATTGTGATTGCTCCCGGCGTTGAGGGTCTTATCCACGTTTCAGAAATGTCTTGGAACCAGCACCTTCGTTCAGCTCAGGACTTCATGAAGGTTGGCGAAGAGGTAGAGGCAGTTATCCTCACACTCGACCGCGACGAGCGCAAGATGTCACTCGGTATCAAGCAGCTCAAGGAAGATCCTTGGACAAACATCGAGGAGAAGTATCCTATCGGTTCAAAGCACACAGCAAAGGTTCGCAACTTCACCAACTTCGGTATCTTCGTTGAGATTGAGGAGGGTGTTGACGGTCTCATCCACATCAGCGACCTCTCTTGGACAAAGAAGGTTAAGCACCCGTCTGAGTTCACACAGATTGGCGAGGCTATCGACGTTCAGGTACTTGAAATCGACAAGGAGAACCGCCGCTTGAGCCTTGGTCACAAGCAGCTCGAGGAGAACCCATGGGATGTATTCGAGACAGTATTCACCGTTGGTTCAATCCACGAGGGTGTTATCACAGAACTCATCGACAAGGGCGCTGTAGTATCATTGCCTTACGGTGTTGAGGGTTTCGCAACTCCAAAGCACCTCGTTAAGGAGGATGGCACACAGGCTGCTGCTGACGAGAAACTCCAGTTCAAGGTAATCGAGTTCAACAAGGAAGCAAAGAGAATCATCCTTTCTCACAGCCGTATCTTCGAGGATGCAGCGAAGGAAGAAGAGAAGGCCGAGAAGAAGGCTGCAGCTGCTGCTCGCAAGAGCAAGAAGGCAGAGGAGCAGGCACCTGCTATCCAGAACCAGGCCGCTTCAACAACCCTCGGTGACATCGACGCACTTGCTGCTCTCAAGAGCAAGCTCGAGGCCGGCGAATAATTGAAACACATTATTCAATATAACACGTCAAGGCTACCCGAAAAGGTAGCCTTGATTTTTTTACATTTCAATCAAAAAGCAGTTGGATGTTAGCCGTTGACAAAAAACAGCCGGCTGAGTCATGAATTGAACCGCGGCTATATTTGCTTTTCTGCAACATTATCCCTAAATTTGCCACATTATGGAACCATTTGAAGTACATATATTAGGTTGCGGTTCGGCACTCCCCACCACCCGACATAATGCCAGTTCGCAGGTTGTAAAGATTGGCAACAAGCAATTCATGATAGACTGCGGCGAAGGCACTCAACTGCAACTTCGCAGAGGGCACATACACTTCTCATTCATAAACCACATATTCATATCGCACCTTCACGGCGACCACTGCTTCGGACTAATAGGACTCATATCCACCTTCGGTCTCCTGGGACGCACAGCCCCGCTCCACATATATGCCGACCCGAAATTGGAAGAACTGATGAGACCGCATATCGGTTTCTTCTGCAAAGGGATGAATTACCCGCTGTTCTTTCATCACATAGACGCACAGAAACACGAGGTAATCTTTGAAGACAATACAATAACAGTAGAGACATTGCCACAGGACCACCGCATACCGTGCTGCGGGTTCCTTTTCAAGGAAAAGCCAAAGAAGCGCCACCTTATAGGCGATGTAGCAAACTACTATAACGTACCCGCATATATGCGCCAGGCCATAAAGGAGGGCGTCGACTATACCACACCCGAAGGTGAGACTATACCCAACAGCAGACTCACAAGAGAGCCCGACCCGTCACGCAGTTACGCATACTGCAGCGACACACTGCCATGCGAGGCAAACTGCGAAATCATAAAGGGTGTCGACCTGCTTTACCACGAAGCGACATTTGCCGAAAGCGAAAGGGCGCGAGCGCTCACCACGCACCACTCCACGGCGGCTGACGCTGCCACAATGGCAAAGAGAGCGGGTGCAAAACGGCTCGTGATAGGACATTTCTCTTCGCGATACGACGATAACGAAATACTCCTGCAGGAGGCAACCGCAATATTCCCGGAGACCATCTGTGCTGATGAAGGGGCAATTTTCAACATCTGAAGATTAAACCCAGAACTGTAAAAACAGTCAAACAATGAGACAAACGACAATGGCAGGAATGGAGTATAACGAAAAGGAGATTATAGCAAGGCTCAAGGAGAAGAATCTCAGGGCCGCTGCTTTTTCGGCCATTGTAGAGAAGCACAGCCAACAGATATATTGGCACATACGCCGCATGGTACTTTCACACGACGACGCCAACGACCTTGTGCAGAACACATTCATGAAGGCATGGAGCAACATAGATAAGTTCCGTGGCGATTCGCAGATATCAACGTGGCTCTACCGCATTGCCGTGAATGAAACATTGACATTCCTGAACAGGAACAGCAACAATACCGTATCGATAAACAGCCCCGAAGGAGCAATCGCCGAACAGTTGGAAAGCGATACGCATTTCAACGGCGACAGGGCCGACGCATTGCTGCAGGAAGCAATAGGCAGACTGCCCGACAAGCAGCGCCTCACTTTCGTCATGAAGTATTTTGAAGATATGAAGTACGAACAGATGTCCGAAATTCTCGATACCAGCGTGGGGGCACTCAAAGCGTCGTACCACATTGCTGTAAAGAAGATTGAAGAGTTTCTGGAAACTCATGATTAAACCTTTGCAACGGAAATATATCATAATATTGTAGAGACAAAGAGATGAGACTTGAAGAGTACAAGAACAGGAAAAATCCTTTCAGCACCCCGGAAGGTTACTTTGAGGAGTTGGACAGGAATATAATGGAGAGTACATGCCGGCCGCGTGTTGCAAGGCGCATTACACCGGGACTCTGTGCAAGAGTTTTGGGCGATGTTGCCATGCTTGCCATTGTTGCGCTTGTTGCATATCAGGCATTGACATGGGAAGGCGCCGGCAGCAATGTTGCCGCCGCAGACAACAAGGACCAGATACTCGACAACGAGTTGATTGACAATATACTGAACAACTACCCCATTGACGACTACACGTTCTATAGTTATATGACTGACACCGATATCGATTAAACCGACAAAATAAGATTGCAGATATGAAAAAACTGATATTCACATTGGCGTTGGTTCTTATGTCGGCCACAGCAGGCATGAGCCAAGAGACCGAGAAGAAAAGGAGACACTTCTCACCCGAGGAGTTCCAAAAGAAACAGAAAGAATTCATGATTGAAAAAGCCAGGCTCACCGACGAGCAGGCCAACGCATTCTTCCCGCTCTTTTTCGAATTGCAGAAGAAAAAATTCGACCTTGAGCACAATGTACGGAAAGAAATCAAATTCAGGCGCAAAGAGAAACCCACCGAAGAACAATGCCGCCAGTTCGTAAACAAGATGGCAGAGGTAAAGGTAGAGGTGGCCAAACTGGAACAGGCATATGTAGAGAAATATCTCGAAGTTGTCTCGCCATGCAAACTGCTTGAGATACAGCATGCCGAGCACCTGTTCCAGCGCCACTTGATGAAAGAGATGACCCGCGAGAAGAAAAAACATGACGAAAAAAGATGAGCAATCGCTCATCTTTTTTCGTCATGATACCTGGTCACTGTTATAACCCCTGTTCCTTTGCCTTATTCCACAGGGTGTCCATCTCCTCAAGCGTCATATCTCTGAGATTGCGGCCCTGCCCCAAAGAGTTCTCTTCAACATAACCGAAACGGCGGCGGAATTTCGTGTTGGTCATCTCAAGGGCATTGTCGGGATTAATGCCATAAAGACGTGCCGCATTCACAAGGCTGAAGAGGAGGTCCCCGAACTCCTTTTCACAGTTCACCTTATCGCCTTTTGCCATTTCAGCCTCAATCTCGGCAATCTCCTCACGTACCTTCTCCCACACATCCTCCTTCTTCTCCCAGTCAAAGCCCACATTTGCAGCCTTTTCCTGCATGCGATAGGCCTTTATGAGCGATGGCATTGAGTTGGGGATACCGCTCAATACAGTCTTGTTCCCATCCTTTTCGGTCATTTTCAGCTGTTCCCAGTTCTTGCATACCTCGCCGGCTGTATTGGCCACCGCCTCGCCGAAAACATGCGGATGACGGTATATGAGTTTCTCACACAAACGGTCACATACATCTTTCATGTCGAACTGCTGTTTTTCAGCGGCAATCTTCGCATAAAAGGCAACATGCAAAAACACATCACCGAGTTCCTTGCATATATTCTGCGTATCATCGGCAACTATGGCGTCGCACAATTCAAAACACTCTTCAATGGTATTGGGGCGCAGGCTTTGGTTCGTCTGTTTCCTATCCCAAGGACACTTCTCGCGCAGTTCGTCAAGCACGTCAAGAAAGCGGCTGAATGAGGCCAGTATCTCTTCTCTGTTATGCATAGCAATAAATTTTCTTATTTTACTTGAATAAATTACAATTGCGAAGATAAATAATTTATTTTAAAGAGAAGTAATTTGATAAATAAGAGTTATCTTTGCAGTTAGCATATATTGCACCAATTACGTTTAAAACAGAAAAAAAACAAATATACTATGAGTTTAGCGACAACCTACATACCTTCCGAAGTAGAAGAGAAATGGTATGAATACTGGATGAAGAACAACCTGTTCCATTCAGAACCCGACGAGAGAGAACCATACACCATTGTTATACCGCCACCAAACGTAACCGGTGTGTTGCACATGGGACACATGCTCAACAACACAATCCAGGACATATTGGTGCGTCACGCACGTATGATGGGCAAAAATGCCTGCTGGGTACCGGGCACCGACCATGCCTCGATTGCAACCGAGGCAAAGGTTGTGAAGAAACTTGCAGCACAGGGAATAAAGAAGAGTGACCTCACACGCGAGGAATTCCTGAAGCATGCATGGGAGTGGACCGACGAGCATGGCGGTATAATCCTCAAGCAGTTGCGCAAGTTGGGTGCTTCGTGCGATTGGGACCGCACATCGTTCACAATGGACGAGATACGCAGCAAGAGCGTCATAAAGGTGTTCTGCGACCTTTACAACAAGGGACTCATCTATCGCGGATTGCGCATGGTCAACTGGGACCCCAAAGCGCAGACAGCGTTGAGCAATGAAGAGGTTATCTACAAGGAGGAGAAAAGCAAGCTCTACTATCTTAAATACTATGTAGACGAGGCTGCCGACAGCACCGATGGCGAGGAAGAAGGCGCAGTGACACTTGGCGCGGCAGACGCCTTTGACCCCACTGTCAAGCACCAGATTCTGCACCGCGACGCCAACGGTCGCCGCTATGCAGTGGTTGCGACCACCCGTCCCGAGACAATTATGGGCGACACGGCAATGTGTATCAACCCCAAGGACCCCAAGAACAGTTGGCTCAAGGGCAAGAAGGTGATTGTACCTCTTGTAAACCGCACAATACCGGTGATTGAGGACCGCTATGTAGAAATTGAGTTCGGTACAGGTTGCCTCAAGGTGACACCGGCACATGACACAAACGACTACATGCTGGGCAAGACACACAACCTGGAGACAATAGACATTTTCAATGCCGACGCGACAATAAGCGAGGCCGCAGGGCTTTACGTTGGCATGGACCGCATGGATGTACGTGTACAGATAGTCAAGGACCTTGCCGAGGCCGGACTCCTGGAGAAGGTTGAGGACTACGACAACAAGGTAGGTTACAGCGAGCGCAATGCCGACACAGCGGTGGAACCACGCCTGTGCATGCAGTGGTTCCTGCGCATGCAGCACTTTGCCGACATTGCATTGCCGCCGGTAATGGAAGACAGGCTCAAGTTCTACCCTGCAAAATACAAGACAACATACAACAATTGGCTCTCGAACATACAGGACTGGTGCATAAGCCGCCAGTTGTGGTGGGGGCACCGCATTCCCGCCTACTTCCTCCCCACAGCCGAGGGTGCCGACGAGAAGTTCGTCGTTGCCGAAAGCCGCGAGGAGGCACTTGTGCTCGCGAAAGCCATTCCCGGTTATGAGAACATCACAGCCGAGGAACTGCGCCACGATGAGGACGCACTCGACACTTGGTTCAGTTCATGGCTGTGGCCAATTTCACTGTTCAACGGAATACTTGAACCGGGCAACAAGGAAATAAGTTACTACTACCCCACCAATGACCTTGTCACCGGACCGGACATCATTTTCTTCTGGGTTGCCCGCATGATTATCTCGGGTTACGAATATCAGGGAGAAATGCCATTCAAAAATGTATACTTCACCGGTATCGTACGCGACAAACTGGGACGCAAGATGAGCAAGTCGCTCGGCAACAGCCCCGACCCGCTTGACCTCATCGCACGCTACGGAGCCGATGGTGTTCGTATGGGTATCATGCTGTCGGCACCTGCAGGCAACGACATCCTTTTCGATGAGAGCCTCTGTGAGCAGGGACGCAACTTCTGTAACAAGATATGGAACGCTTTCCGCCTTGTAAAGGGTTGGAATGTAAGCAGCGAGATAGAACAGCCCGAGAGTTCAAGGCTTGCAATCAAATACTTCGGCGACACGCTGGCAAAAGCAGCCGAATTGCTTGAGGACCAGTTCGGCAAGTACCGTTTGAACGAGGCACTCATGAATGTGTACTCACTCTTTTGGGATGAATTCTCGGCATGGTACCTCGAGATGATAAAGCCGGCCTACGGTTCACCCATCGACGTTGCCACATACGAGGCCACGCTCGGATTCTTCGACAGTCTCATGCGTCTGCTCCACCCGTTCATGCCGTTCATCACAGAGGAATTGTGGCAAAACATCATGGAGCGCAAGGATGGCGAGAGTCTTATGGTGCAGAGCGTGAAGGAACTTGCCACATCATACGACGACGCTTTCCTTGGCAAAATTGCCACATTGAAGGATGTGATAGGCAACATACGCGCCACACGCCAGCAGAAGAACCTTTCACCACGCGAGCCATTGGCATTGCAGATTGTGGGCGAATCACCCGTTGCCGGGCTTGAGAGTGTACTCACCAAAATGGCAAACCTAACATCGATAGAGAACGTTGCTGCACCCGACGACACTGCAGTGTCGTTCCGCGTGGGCACAACAGAGTTTGCGGTACCCATGGGTTCACTCATTGACAAGGAGGCCGAGATTGCCAAAATGCAGGAAGAACTTGCATACCACGAGAAGTTCCTCAAGAGTGTGGAAGCCAAACTCAGCAACCCCAACTTTGTGAACAAGGCACCGGAGAAAATCATTGCCATTGAGCGCAAGAAGCAGTCCGACGCAACAGAGAAGATTGCAATGCTCAAGGAGAGTATACAGAAACTTTCAAAATAACGGCACACAAAGAACCTAAACCGGAGCGTCAATGGATTTCAAGGATATAAAATTCAACACCACAACCATTCTTGCGGCAGCATGCACGCTGTTGCTTGTAGGCATTGTCATTGTCTCAATATTCCTGTTCAACAGCGAGAAGGAGACCGAGGCCGTGATACAGGAGAAGCAGGAGATTGAGGAACTTGTCGCACTTGAGAAAGAGGAGATGATGAACGACCTCACCAAGGCACAGACCGAGTATCAGGAACTGATAGTTAAAATAAACAACGACTCGTTGAAGTTCAAACTCGAACGTGAGCAAATGCGTACACAGGCGCTCATAGAGGAACTTGAGCGCACAAAGGCTACCAGTTATGCCGAGATTACCCGCTTGAAGAAGGAGTTGAAGACACTACGCGAGGTTCTCAAGGACTATACCCGCCAGATTGCCGAACTGAGCACAGAGAATGAATCCTTGAAACAGGAGAACAGCGCCGTAAAGGAGAAGTACAGGAAGGCTGCCAAGGAGATTGATGACCTTGCCATTGAAAAGGAGAAACTCACCGAGAAGGTGACATTGGCCTCACAATTAGACGCTACGGAAATAAACATCATGCTGTTGCGCAAGAACGGCCGCGACACAAAGAACATAAAGAGGGCAAAGCAGATAAAGGTAAGTTTCAACATAGCAAAGAACATAACCTCATCTACCGGCACCAAGACTGCCTATGTAAGGATTCTGCAGCCCGACCTGGAGTCGCTGCGCAAGAGCGACTCGAACACCTTTGCCTATGAGAACCGCAACATAACCTACTCGATGAAGAAGGAGTTCGACTACACCGGCGAGGAGACTACTCTCGACATGTACTGGAACATTGAAGAGACACTGCAGGAGGGTGAATATCAGGCGTTCATATTTGTCGATGGCAACATGATTGGCAAAGGCAGTGCAATATTTGAATAAAAAGAGAATTATGAAAAGAATACTTGTTACAGGAGGAGCCGGATTCATTGGTTCGCACCTATGCGAGCGTCTGCTCAAGGATGGTAACGATGTCATCTGCCTCGACAACTACTTCACAGGCAGCAAGGACAACATACGCCACCTCATAGGCAACGACCACTTTGAACTTGTGCGCCACGATGTGACACAGCCATACACGGCCGAGGTGGATGAAATATACAACCTTGCCTGCCCTGCGTCACCGATACACTACCAGCACGACCCTGTAAAGACAATACAGACCTGCGTAATAGGTTCAATGAACATGCTTGGCCTTGCCAAACGCACCGGGGCCAAGATACTTCAGGCCTCGACCAGCGAGGTATACGGCGATCCCAACATACATCCGCAGGTCGAAAGTTATTGGGGTAATGTGAACCCGATAGGCATACGCTCATGCTACGACGAGGGCAAGCGTTGTGCCGAGACACTGTTCATGGACTACCACCGCCAGAACAGTACACGCATAAAGATAATACGCATATTCAACACCTATGGTCCGCGAATGAGCATGAACGACGGACGTGTAGTCTCCAACTTCATTGTACAGGCACTCAAGGGCGAGGATATCACAATATATGGTGACGGGCACCAAACACGCAGTTTCCAGTATGTCGACGACCTGGTAGAGGGCATGGTGCGCATGATGGAGACCGATGACGATTTCACCGGCCCGGTGAACATAGGCAACCCCGGCGAGTTCACAATGATTGAACTGGCGCAGAAGGTGATAGAACTCACTGGTTCAAAGTCAAGTATCATCTTCGAACCACTGCCGCAGGACGACCCGCGCCAGCGAAAACCGGACATCACCCTGGCCCATGAAAAACTCGGCGGATGGCAGCCCGACATAAAACTCGACGAAGGATTGGGTTACACAATCGATTACTTCAGAAAACTCATAAAGTAACATAATTAAGGAATAATTTAAAACATAATACATAATAAAAAATGAACATCTTAGAACTTAGCGAACAGGAGATAGTACGCCGCGAGGCTCTTGCCGAACTGCGTAACATGGGCATTGAGCCCTACCCCGCAGCAGAGTACCCCACAAACGCATTCTCGACCGACATTATTGCCGAATTCAAGGATGAGGACGAACCGCGTGAAGTATGCATTGCAGGCCGCATGATGAGCCGCCGCGTAATGGGAAAGGCTTCATTCATTGAGCTTCAGGACTCAAAGGGACGCATACAGGTATACATCACCCGCGATGACATATGCCCGGGCGAGAACAAGGACGCATACAACACACTCTTCAAGCGCCTGCTTGACATCGGTGACTTCGTAGGTATCAAGGGTTTCGTGTTCCGCACACAGACAGGTGAGATTACAGTCCATGCAAAGGAACTTACAATACTCTCGAAGAGCATTCGCCCGCTGCCTATCGTAAAGTACAAGGACGGCGTTGCCTATGACCGTTTCGAGGACCCCGAGTTGCGTTACCGCCAGCGCTATGTTGACCTGGTTGTGAATGACGATGTAAAGGAAATATTCATCAAGCGCAACAAAATATATAGTTCAATGCGTGAGTTCTTCAACTCAAAGGGCTACATGGAGGTTGAGACACCTGTATTGCAGTCAATCCCCGGTGGAGCGGCTGCACGCCCGTTCATCACACACCATAATGCGCTTGACATTCCTCTTTACCTTCGCATTGCGAACGAGTTATACCTGAAGCGTCTTATCGTGGGCGGTTTCGAGGGTGTATATGAGTTCTCGAAGAACTTCCGCAACGAGGGCATGGACCGCACACACAACCCGGAGTTCACATGTATGGAAATATATGTATCGTACAAGGACTACAACTGGATGATGTGCTTCACCGAGCAAATGCTTGAGAAGATTGCGCTCGATGTCAACGGCACAACCGATGTACAGGTTGGCGAGCACACCATCAGTTTCAAGGCTCCTTTCCGCCGCGTTACCATGCTCGACTCAATCAAAGAGTTCACAGGCTATGACCTCAACGGCAAAAGCGAGGAGGAAATCTTCGCAATATGCAAGGAACTGAAAATGGAGGTTGATGATACTATGGGTAAGGGTAAGCTCATCGACGAGATATTCGGCGAGTTCTGCGAGGGCAACTACATTCAGCCCACCTTCATCACCGACTACCCCATTGAGATGTCGCCGCTTTGCAAGCGCCACCGCAGCAACCCGGACCTCACTGAGCGCTTTGAACTCATGGTCAACGGCAAGGAGCTGTGTAACGCATACAGCGAGTTGAATGACCCGATTGACCAGGCCGAGCGTTTCCAGGAGCAGTTGCGCCTGAGCGAGAAGGGCGACGACGAGGCAATGTTCATAGACAAGGACTTTGTGCGTGCGCTTGAGTACGGTATGCCTCCTACATCGGGTATGGGTATAGGCATGGACCGTCTGGCAATGCTCATGACAGGCCAGACAACAATTCAAGAGGTTCTTTTCTTCCCGCAAATGCGCCCCGAAAAGAAGGTTCCCAAGGACAATGCCGCAGCATTTGCTGTAATAGGCGTACCCGAGGAGTGGGTTCCCGTGCTCCACAAGGCCGGGTATAACCTGGTGAATGACCTGAAGGGGGCTAACCCGCAGAAGGTGCAGATGGAGATTGGCGGTATAAACAAGAAGTTCAAACTGGGTTACACCAATCCAAGCGTGAACGATGTTGCCGCATGGATTGAGAAACTGGGATAAGCGCAAACCTATAAGAATATAATAATGTTGTGGGGTAGTATCCCACGCCCCACAACATATAAAACACTATATTATGGAACTATCGAACAAACAGGTTGCCATCATGGGTGGAGGCAGTTGGGCTACAGCCATTGCCAAGATTATACTTAACAATGTTGAGACTATCAACTGGTACATCAGACGCGACGACCGCATTGAGGACTTCAAGCGCTTGGGACACAACCCTGCATACCTCTCGGCAGTAAAGTTCGACACAGACAGAATCAATTTCTCGTCGGACATCAACAAGGTTGTAAAGGAGAGTGACATTCTGGTATTCGTTACCCCATCGCCCTACCTCAAGAACCATCTGAAGAAACTGAAGGCCAATCTCGAGGACAAGTTCATAGTGAATGCCATAAAAGGTATTGTCCCCGAAGAGAACCTCATCATTTCGGAGTACTTCAACAAGGTATACAAGGTTCCCTATGAGAATATCGCTGCCATAGCCGGCCCATGCCACGCCGAGGAGGTTGCCCTTGAGCGTCTCTCGTACCTCACAGTGGGCTGTTCAAGCATTGACCATGCAAAACAGTTTGCAAAGAAACTGGGCAGCAGCTACATAAAGACATCGGTGAGCGACGACGTAGTGGGTATCGAATACGGTTCAGTTCTAAAGAACATATACGCCATTGCAGCCGGAATATGCAGCGGACTCAAGTATGGCGATAACTTCCAGGCTGTGCTCATGTCGAATGCAGCCATTGAGATGAACCGTTTCCTCAACGTGGTACACCCCATCGAGCGCACAATAAACGACTCGGTATACATGGGCGACCTGCTTGTCACCGGTTACTCAAAGTTCAGCCGTAACCGTGTATTCGGCAGCATGATAGGCAAAGGCTATTCGGTGAAGAATGCGCAGATTGAAATGGAGATGATTGCCGAGGGTTACTATGCAGCAAAGTGTATAAAGGAAATCAATGAGCACTACCGCATAAACACCCCAATCATAGACGCTGTTTACAATATATTGTACGAGGGTATCTCGCCGGTAATAGAAATAAAGTTGCTGACAGACTCATTCAAGTAAGCAGCACCGCAGGGGCGAAAAGGCTAAAAAGACCGAAAGGACCACGAAAACCTAATAACAAAACTATTGTTTTGTCATTTTGAGCGAAGCGAAAAATCTAAGAAGAAGAAGAAGAATTTATCAAAAACTATAACAGACAATGAAGAACATTTCACTGAACATCGACAAGGTTACAGGCTTTGTCACACGCGAGCAGATTCTGGCTCTTGAGCCGCAGGTAAAGAGAGCACAACAGGCTCTTGAGGAAGGCACACTCCCTGGCAACGACTTTTTGGGTTGGTTGCACCTCCCCTCATCAATTACACAAGAGCACCTTGATGACCTCAAGGCAACAGCACAGACACTGCGCGAGAACTGCGAGGTTGTGGTTGTAGCCGGAATAGGCGGCAGTTATCTTGGCGCACGTGCAGTCATCGAGGCACTCAGCAACAACTTTGCTGCACTGCTTGGCGACAACACTAACCCACGCGTTATCTTCGCGGGTCACAACATCAGCGAAGACTACCTCTATGAACTCACAGAGTACCTCAAAGGCAAGAAGTTCGGTGTAATAAACATCTCAAAATCGGGTACCACAACCGAGACAGCCCTTGCATTCCGCCTGTTGAAGAAGCAGTGCGAGGAGCAGCGCGGCAAGGAGACTGCAAGCAAGGTAATTGTTGCCATCACCGACGCCGTAAAGGGCGCAGCACGTATCACTGCCGACAAGGAGGGTTACAAGAGTTTCATTATCCCCGACAACGTAGGCGGACGTTTCTCTGTTCTCACACCGGTAGGTTTGCTTCCCATTGCTGTTGCAGGCTTCGACATCGAGGCACTTGTGAACGGTGCACGTGACATGGAGAAAAACTGCGCTCCCGAGATTCCATTCGAGGAGAACATTGCTGCAATGTATGCGGCTACACGCAACGCGCTTTATGCCAACGGCAAGAAGATTGAGATTCTCGTTAATTACCAGCCAAAACTCCATTTCACATCGGAGTGGTGGAAGCAACTCTACGGCGAGAGCGAGGGCAAGGAGAACAAGGGTATCTTCCCCGCGTCGGTTGACTTCACCACCGACCTCCACTCAATGGGTCAGTGGATTCAGGAGGGCGAGCGCACAATCTTCGAGACAGTACTCTCCATTGAGAAACCCAACAGTTCACTCACCGTTCCAAGCGACGATGAGAACCTTGACGGTCTCAACTTCCTTGCAGGCAAGCACGTAGATGAGGTAAACAAGATGGCCGAACTGGGCACACAGCTCGCACACGTTGACGGCGGCGTTCCTAACCTCCGCATATCAATCCCTGAACTCAACGCCTACTACATTGGCCAGTTGCTCTATTTCTTTGAGATAGGCTGCGGTATCAGCGGCTACATCCTTGGCGTTAACCCGTTCAACCAGCCGGGTGTGGAGGCATACAAGAAGAACATGTTCGCACTCCTTGACAAGCCGGGTTACGAGGAGGAGAGCAAGGCTATCCGTGCAAGACTGTAAGAAATTGTCATCCCGAACGCAAAGCGGAGGAATCCCAAAACAAGAGTACTTGTCATCCTGAGCACAGCGAAGGATCTCAAAAAAAACACTATTGGAAAGAGATGTTTCGCTACGCTCAACATGACAGACTACATTGTAATCCCAAGCACAAAGCGAAGGGAACTTTTACAAGCAAACAAAACAAATTCAGACAGTCTTTAATGGATTACACAAAAGCAATAAATGACTACACGCAACTGCAGGGCCACAGCGCCTTGCAGTTGCGTGCTGTATTGTTCGACATGGACGGTGTTCTGTTCGACTCAATGCCTTACCATGCCGACGCATGGTCAAAGGTAATGACCAACGCCGGATTCAACTTCAACCGCGAGGACGTGTACATGAACGAAGGCCGCACAGGCGCCGACACAATAAATACCGCAAGCCTGGTCCAGTTCGGCAAGCCTGCGACACAGGAACTTATCGACCACCTATGCAAGGAGAAGTGTAAAATTTTTGACACCTACCCCCCTACTCCACGTATGCAGGGAGCAGTAGAACTGGTGCGGAAGGTTAAGGCATGCGGCCTCACCCCGATGATTGTGACAGGCAGCGGCACACCTACACTGCTCGACCGCGTGCAGAGTAACTTCCCCGGTCTCTTCAATGAGAACCACATAATAAGCAGTTTCAACGTGAAACGCGGCAAGCCCTACCCCGACCCCTACCTGCTGGCCTTGGAACGCGGAGGCCTGAAGCCGAATGAGGCTATAGTCGTGGAAAACGCACCGCTTGGCGTTACCGCAGGCGTTGCAGCCGGGCTCTTCACCATAGCAGCCAACACAGGCCCGCTGAAGGACGAAGTACTCGCCAAAGCAGGCGCAAGTCTTGTATACCCATCGATACAGGCATTGTGCGATGATTGGGAGAAACTACTTGAAGCATTGAAGTAATTCTTTAGAAGCGACTATAGACAAATCCCCCGAAAGTTTCAGTTGAAACTTTCGGGGGATTTGTCTTACATTCACATACTACCCGAGATTCATATAAAACATAAAAACACCCGAACAAGACTCTGAAACAAACATCCATTTGACAAATATCAAATAATTCAGCTAAAATCTGTTTTTTAGCACAAATGTTGCTGTGAACAAGAAAGAACCGATATACATTTGCACCAGAAAGAAACAAAACAGGATAACATAAAACAAAGAAAAAGCCATGACAAATGACTACAAAACGACGATTTGAATAAATAAATATTGGTGATTGCTGTGATAATAATATCAAATTGTCAAATAAGGAAAATGAGTATAAACCCCTCTTCGGAGGAACTAAATTTGGAAAGGTATGAAAAAGATTAAAATGTTTTTAAGTACTGTATTTGCTAATAATAGTGCAAAATCCAATAAGTGTAACAATATCAACTTTTGGTGTCCAACCGGGATGAATCCGATATTCCACAATCGGATCAAGAATTAACCAGACTAATGGAACAATAAAACTTAAAGCAATCACCAATTACAATTAGTATTAACCAACTCTTTACATTAAAGAGCTAAACAACTTAAGGTATGAAAAAGATTGCAAAAAAGACCAATATGGTTAACAACAACAGTTTGAGAATAAATTACTTGTGCCCCACCGGTATGATCCCCATATTTTATAATTTTAAGTCAAGCAAGAAAAGAAAGTAAATAGGTTTTGGTTTATGCATAAATGTAAGATTTACTTACAATAGGTAAAAGATTATTAAGGTTAATTATTGTTTGTGGCTTACTAAAAAGTGATTATTATATGGGATTTGAATATACATGGTTGCTTTAAGTTACACCAAATATCCAACATCCATATGGTATATACTCACTTTTTAGTTTGCCTTGATTATTGAGATTAAACAAGTCACCTACATTGTAAAATTGCAAGAACAAATAAAATTATGAAAAGAATCATCTCCTGTAGACCCTACATTTATGGCTTTAGGAACAATCGCTCAAATGCGGTATATATTTCTGATAACTGCTTTGATGAAAGAGATGCGGTTGATTATGACGATAATGATGACTTTGATGAATACGATTATGATGAAGACTAAAAAATTATATATCCATAGCTTTTAGAATTAGTAGACGAAACAGGTCAGGACTCCATATCCTGACCTGTTTTGATGTTAGTCCTAATAGTCAATTTGCTCTCTGCATTAGCTATTGACGCACGCACTCTGCTTAACGTTTCCAATGTCATCTGAAGATACGAAGCAATCAATGTCAAAGGTGCTCTTTTAGTAATTTCAGGAAAATGTTGCTGCAATCTGGCATATCTGTCATTTGCCGACTCGAAACGTAAAATATCAGCCTTTAATTGTGATAACATTAAGGAATTTTCAAAAAATCTGCGATAAAGATAAGCGATATCACCATTAGTATCAGAAAGTTCCTCCATTATATCACGAGGGATTTCCCATAGAACACTTTTCTCCACAGCATCCATCATAAGATGTGTCGGCTCACGGTTAAAATAGCTGTCGATACACCAAACAACATCTCTCTCACATGCTAAATGTTCAATCACATCCTTATCGTGCTTCAGATAATGTTGTCTAACAAGTCCCTTCTCGATATAATACAGGCAATTACAAATATCACCATCATTTAGGATAACATCACCTTTCTGATATTTTTTAGGTTGAATAATCTCTGCAAAGAGGCGAATATTCTCCAGCTTTAGTTTGCGATTGGGACAGACTTCCTCTATTATCTGTTTTGCAACATCAAATTGAATACTCATAGGCTCAATTCATTTATATCCAACGTTCTGCTTCAATCTCGGGTTAAGGTCAATACTCTTCTGTGGGATTGGAAACACGGTTGTATATCCGTTATCTTCATCGGGCAACTGAACGCGCTGGTCGAACGATTTGTGATAAAGTCCAAAATAGAGAAATTACGACCAAATCCATCTTTTAGTATATTCACATAGTAACAGTGCAAATGTAGTCATTTAATCACATAAACAAAAATTATATAAACAGATTTGCGTTGGAAGTCGTAAGATTCAGCACACGACTAATGCCACGTGGAATATCGTTTCTCACATATAACAGATGGAACCTGAATATATTTAAAAAGGAGTTTTCATTGTTTTACAATTTAAAGCCCTATCTTTGTGGAGATAAATTGTGTAATACACAAAAATTGTATCCTAATGGTTTTACAAAACAAATTCACCCGATGATAACCATTGCAAACAGGATAAAAGAAGGACTCACCGACAGTTATCCTGTCGGGGAAATCACTGCGCTCACACGCATCATTGCAACCGAGATACTCGGCATTCCGCAGATGACATTCTTTCTAAAAGATAATGTAGAACTCACCCATGAGCAGGAAGCCACTCTTGAAGACGCCATCAAGCGTCTGCAGAAATATGAGCCCATCCAATACATACAAGGCTATAGCGACTTTTGCGGACTAAGATTCAAAGTAACCTCCGCAACGCTTATTCCGCGTCCCGAGACAAGCGAACTTGTCGAGTGGATTGCCGCCGACCACCACGGAAAAACAATAAACATTCTTGACATTGGTACCGGCAGCGGTTGCATTGCAGTGAGCCTTGCGCACAAGTTACCACAAAGCAAAGTAACGGCATGGGAGATATCGCCCGAAGCCTTGACTATTGCCGCCGAAAACAGTCGCAGCAACGGCACAGAAGTAACCTTTGGGCTTGTGGATATACTCTCATACGAACCTACAGAGGCGCAGTTCGATATAATAGCGAGCAACCCACCCTACATAAAGGAGAACGAAAAGAGCGCAATGCACAGCAACGTGCTCTGCTGGGAGCCCCACACCGCCCTGTTTGTGCCCGACAGCGACCCGCTCATCTTCTACCGCACAATCGCCGAAAAAGGATTACAAATGCTCGCTACCGACGGCACGCTCTATTTTGAAATCAACCGTGCCCACGGCGCAGAAACAATGGAAATGCTCGCCAACATTGGCTACACAAACGTTGAGTTGCGCAAGGACTTCGCCGGCAATGACAGAATGATTAAAGCCACGAAAAACTAAGAAGCAGTAAACAGACAGTTCCCCTAAAACATGGGAGCAACGAAATAAGAACCATGAAAGAACTAACCCCAGGAGAAGCACTGAACAAGGCTGCAGCATACTGCACGTTGTGTGAGCGTTGCGTGAGCGAGGTCACGGCCAAACTCACGGCTTGGGGCATGCCTGCAAGTGAGCAGCAGAAGATTATCGGGCGCCTGCAGCAGGAGGGGTTCATTGACGAAGCGCGCTACTGCCGTG
Organism: Bacteroidaceae bacterium; assembly: GCA_017408685.1. GTDB lineage: Bacteria > Bacteroidota > Bacteroidia > Bacteroidales > Bacteroidaceae > HGM04593. Next base: position 18,138 of record JAFQUE010000017.1, read on the forward strand.
CATTCGTGAACGACAAGGTGCGCTTCAACCGTTGGGGCCGCATTAAGATACGTGCTGCATTGGGCGAAAAGCGTTTGCCTAAAGAACATGTGAACGAGGCCATTGAGAATATTGACGAGGAGCAGTACATGGCAGCCCTTGCCGAGGTCATAGCCTCAAAGCGCAAGGAACTGAAAGGCAAGGACGATTATGCCGCACAGCAGAAGATTCTGCGCTACGCTGCAAGCCGCGGATTTGAACCTTCGTTTATTATTAAAGCAATAAACTACTGTGGCGATGAAATGGATTTCTGACCTCATTGACCTTATATTCCCGCGCAGTTGCGTGGTGTGCGACGAACTGCTCTCGCCGCAGGAGAAGGATATTTGCCTCGACTGCCTGAGCAAGTTGCCCAGAATTGAGAAGATACATCTTGAAGAGATTGAGAAGACTTTCTGGGGAAAGATTGCCATTGAGCGCGCCACGTCGTTCATATACTATCACAAGAGTTCACCATACAACAACCTGCTGCACCACCTCAAATACCGTAACCACCCCGAGGTTGGCGAGCGCTTGGCGCACCTTGCCGCAAGCGAACTCATGGAAACCGGGTTCTTCGACGGCATTGACGCCATTGTACCGTTGCCGCTGTCGAAGAAGAAACTACGGAAACGCGGCTACAACCAATGCGACTACATTGCTGCAGGATTATCACGCGCAACAGGCATACCGGTAATCACCGGCGCCGTACGTCGCGCTGTAGCAAACGAGTCACAGACAAGCAAGAACCGCGAAGAGCGTTGGCAGAACGTTGCAGGCATATTCGCCCTGAAAGAACCTGACCTGCTCCGCGACAAACATATACTCCTTGTCGACGACATACTCACCACCGGAGCCACATTGGCCAGTTGCGCAGCAGCAATACAGGAAGGCACCTCATGCCGCACGAGCATATTCACTCTGGCATATACCTACAACGGGATATAAGACAACACTATAAGCAAAATAAATGGTGCGCCATGGCGCACCATTTATTTTGCTATATCGGGTCATCAGCTTACTTGTCGCTGCCTATAACCTTCCAGATACCTGCTGCAAGCAAAGCACCTACAAAAGGACCGACAATGAACACCCACAACTGCTCAAGCGCAGCACCTCCCGCAAACAGAGCAGGACCTATTGAACGTGCGGGGTTAACCGATGTACCTGTGTAACGGATACATACAAGGTGAACAAGAACCAATGAAAGACCAATGGCAAGGCCTGCAAGGTTTCCGGCACCCTTCTTGCTGTCAGTTGTACCCAACACAACAAGAACAAAAATCATAGTGAAAACAATCTCGGCAACAAGACCGCCCATTAGACTCACGCCCGGCTGGCATGCATTGGCACCGGTACCGGCAACAACATCGCCGCTTGTAGAGGTGCAGAGATAAAGGATTGCAGAACCCAGAATGGCACCTATCACCTGGAATACCATGTAGAGTACGGCATCCTTGGCGCCCATGCGGCCGCTTACCCACACACCAAGAGTTATGGCGGGGTTAATGTGACAACCGCTTATTCCGCCAATGGCATAGGCCATGGCAACAACAGCAAGACCGAAAGCCAACGATGTGCCCACTACTGTAGAAGCAAACGCAGGGTCAGCCGAATTACAACCGAGGCTCACGGCAGCACCGCAGCCCATAAGCACCAGCACCATAGTGCCTACTGCTTCAGCAAGATACTTTTTCATAATAACAGTTTTTTAAACTAAAATAAATAGCGTTTTTTGGCAAGCATTCCGTAATGCATTGCACATGCAAACGTAAGAAATTGTAATAAAAAAATCAAAAAAATACGGCAAAAATTGTTTCAAGTGCCTGCCGAAACATTACCGAAACATTCTGCCACGAAAGAAAACACCGAAAAACAGCACAATTTCCATGCATTGTAAAGGCATTTGCACTATCTTTGTACACAAGCGTGCAACCATAACAGGCAAACAATGAAAGAGACTATCTGCGCACTGGCGACCTCACAAGGCGGCGCACTGAATGTAATAAGAGTATCGGGCGACAAAGCCATTGAAATAGTATCGGGCATGTTCTCCCCAAGAAAAGGAGCCCCACTCCACCAGCGCCGCACACACACAGTGGTGTTCGGTGACATATGCCCCAACGGCACCCAAGTACTCGACGAGGCACTCGTCACCATAATGCGAGCACCGCACAGTTACACAGGCGAGGACACCATTGAGATAAGTTGCCATGCTTCGCCCTACATAACACAGCAGATTCTGCTTAACCTGCTCGAGCGCGGAGCACGCCAGGCCGCACCCGGCGAGTTCACAATGCGCGCTTTCATGAACGGCAAGATGGACCTTAGCCGCGCCGAAGCCGTGGCCGACCTCATTGCCTCCACCTCGCGCGCCTCGCACAGCCTTGCCATGAACCAACTAAAAGGCGGCTTCAGCAACGAGTTAGGCGCCCTGCGCGACAAACTGCTCAAACTGACATCACTCATGGAACTCGAACTCGACTTCAGCGAAGAAGATGTAGAGTTCGCCGACCGCCGTGAACTCCTCGCGCTGTGCGACGAGGTAGACGCAGTGATGTCCCGCCTTGCCTCATCCTTCAGTGTAGGCAATGCAGTGAAAAACGGCGTACCCGTAGCCATTGTTGGCGAAACGAACACCGGAAAAAGCACCCTGCTGAACGCCCTGTTGCACGAAGAAAGAGCCATTGTGAGCGACATTTGCGGCACCACACGCGACACCGTGGAAGGAGTGATGAACTTGAGCGGAGTAACCTTCCGTTTCATTGACACCGCCGGCCTGCGCGAGACACACGACCTCATTGAGCGCATAGGCATAGAACGCACCATAGAACAACTGGAAAAATCCTCAATAGCACTGTGGCTCATAGACCCCACAGCCCGCAAAGAACAGATAGAAGAGATTGCAAGCAGGCTGTTGCCCGTGTACCGCGGCAAGAAACTCGCAATACTGGTGAACAAATGCGACATCACCGACCCCATCACCCTATCCCACGCCATGCAAACCGGACAGGAAATGGTTGAAAAATACGGCAACCACATCCAGTGGGACAGCCACGACCTTTGGGCAATATCAGCCCGACAAGGAACCAACCTCGACCGCCTGGAAGAGTTCCTCGTGCGCAGTGCCGCACTCCCCGCAATCTCCACCGGCGACGTAGTCGTAACCAACGTAAGGCACTACGAAGCCCTCGTGCGCGCCCTCGAAGACATCAAGGAAGTTAAGCAAGGCCTTGCCAACGGCACAAGTGGCGACTTAGTCAGCGAACCCCTCCGCGCCGCCATCCGCAACCTCTCCGAAATCCTCGGCGAACTAACCAGCGACGAAATCCTCGGAAACATATTCGCCAACTTTTGCATCGGCAAGTAAATAGTTGATTATCAAATAGTTGAATCAATCATAAATGATTAATATAGCACTCTTTACGGGTGCTATTTTTATTTGTGCAAGCATCGTTGTTAATCGTTGCTAAGCCTTTTTACGCCTGTTTTTGTACCTCCTGTGTACCTCGCCGCTTGAAATGCAATGTTGCGTTGGCG
>JAFQUE010000018.1 GCA_017408685.1 Bacteroidaceae bacterium
ATGTACATTGACAACATCAAAATAATCAAGTGTGCCGGTGGGAAGCAGAAGGGAGTAGCCGTCTTTTTGCATAGTCTTTGAATTTTATTGACAGCAAAAATAAACATTTATTTTTTACCCCTCAACTTTTTACGTTGAGCCAGTTTATTACTATTTTTGTTTTAAACAAATTATCACTACATTTGTTTGGAACAATATTAACCATAAATATGTAATATCATGCCTTTTTGCAGGAACTGCGGCGCAGAAGTCAATGAGAATGCTGCCATATGCACAAAATGTGGTGCATGGATAAATGAGAGCCACAACGAACAGAATAACCAGAAAGAGAGAACCGAATGGCTTATAGTGCTGTTGCTCTGTTTCTTCCTTGGGTGTTTGGGGATACACCGTTTCTATGTAGGCAAAACCGGTACAGGTATTGTACAGTTGCTCACATGTGGCGGTTGCGGTATTTGGGCACTCATTGATTTCATAATGATTTTAGTTGGAAGTTTCACCGATGCCAACGGCAACAAAATCAAGAGCTGCCTGTAAACTGCTCGTTATGTTGTTGTTGCCTGTTGTGCTTTATTCAATTCCCACCAACGGAATTTTCAACGGAGAAACAACATGCCTGTTCAGTAGATTCCTCGACATTGAATGTTGGGGTTGCGGAATAACACGGGCATTTTTTTCGCTCCTTTACGGGAAATTCATACAAGCATGGGAATACAACCCGCTCATAGTACCATTGTTTCCATTATTAATATGGATGTGGGGCAAAGAGGTGTGGAAAGCCTTAAAGGAATTAAAGCAACTATAACAAAACAACAAAAGGACAATCATGCGATTGTCCTTTTGTTGTTTTGTTAACAGTAATTCACTTTGCAATAATAAGGTAATAATTCTTCTTACCTTTTTGTACAAGGATATACTTGTCATTGAGAAGGTTGTCGGTGTTAATCACCTGGTCAAAGGCTGCAAGTTTTTCCTTATTCACAGAAACTCCACCACCCTGTACCAATTTACGCATTTCACCCTTTGAGGCAAAGATTGCGGCCATTTCAGTTGTGAGGTCAACAGCCTTAACTCCTTCATTGAGTGCCGCACGTGAGACCTCGAACTGAGGCACACCGTCAAAAACAGCAAGCAGAGTATCTTCGTCAAGTGAGCGCAGTGCCTCCGTTGAAGCATTGCCGAAGAGGATATTTGAAGCCTCCACAGCCTTGTTATACTCCTCTTCACCATGGACAAGCAGTGTAACCTCCATTGCCAGACGTTTCTGCAACAGACGCATATGAGGCGCCTGAGCATGCTCCGCAACAAGTGCCTCAATCTCCTCGCGGCAAATGGATGTGAATATCTTTATATACTTCTCGGCGTCCTCATCGCTCACATTCAGCCAGAACTGATAGAAACGGTAAGGGGATGTGTAACGTTTGTCGAGCCATATATTGCCCTGTTCTGTCTTGCCGAACTTCTTTCCATCGGCCTTGGTTATAAGCGGGCATGTCAATGCAAACACCTCATTGCCCGACATCTTGCGTATCATTTCGGTACCTGTTGTGATGTTTCCCCACTGGTCGGCACCACCCAACTGGAGTTTGCAACCGTGTGTCTCGTTCAGGTGAACATAATCATAGCCCTGAAGCAACTGGTATGTAAACTCAGTGAATGACATACCGTCGGTACCGGCCTCGCCTGAAAGGCGACGCTTTACAGAATCCTTTGACATCATATAGTTCACGGTGATCATCTTTCCTATGTTACGGATGAAATCAAGGAATGTAAAGTTCTTCATCCAGTCATAGTTGTTCACAAGTACTGCTGCATTGGGTGCGTCGCTGTCAAAATCAAGGAATCGGGCAAGTTGCTTCTTCAATGCCTCCTGATTATGACGGAGTTTCTCCTCGTCAATGAGGACACGCTCTTTTGACTTACCCGATGGGTCGCCAATCATACCCGTGGCACCACCTATGAGCGCAATGGGTTTGTGGCCGCAAAGCTGGAAGTGGCGCAACATCATCACACCTACAAGGTGACCTATGTGAAGGGAATCGGCTGTAGGGTCAATACCCAGATATGCACTTGTCATCTCCTTCTGCAACTGTTCCTCGGTTCCGGGGGTCATGTCCTGAATCATGCCCCTCCATTTAAGTTCTTGTACAAAATTCATGGTTCAATATTTTTAGTTATCAATACTCTACTGTTTATTGTCATAACCTGAAAAGCTGTGACGGTGTCTTGCGCTTTAGCACATGGAACTGCACATCCTTGCCGGCAATAATGCCATACCGGGAAAATTCCATAGCAACAGTCTTGTGTGCAAGTTCCGGATGATTGTTTTCCTCGCTCAAATGACACAACCATATATATTTGAGATGTTCATTGAAATGCGACGCAAGGTAGCGTGCCGTAACCTGGTTGCTCAAATGCCCTCTGGGACCCGACACGCGTACTTTAAGGAATTGCGGATAACGGCCCATGGCAAGCATCTGTTCTTCGTAATTCGACTCGATTACAAGAAAGTTTGCCCGGTCGACATATGACGAGACTGTATCGGTTATCTCGCCAAGGTCGGTAGCAATACAGAATTTCTTGTCACCGGCCTCAATAAAATACCCCACATTGTCACTGCCGTCATGCGGCACTTCAAAAGGAGTTATTTCAAAATCACGGAATGTCATCTTCTCTTCCTTCTCAATGTAACGCACAAACATTGGGTCAATTGGTTTTGTGGTACAATAATTCTGCGTTATTCCCTTATGCACCTCTTTGGTCGCATATACCGGTATATTTGCTTTAGAAGAGATTACCCCCAAAGACTTTATGTGGTCGGCATGGTCGTGTGTAACGAATATGGCACAAATGGATTCGAAGGGGATATTCTCCTTCTTAAGGGCAGAACGTATGACCTTTGAAGGGATACCCGCATCTATGAGAATGCCATAATCACCGGTACCGAGGTAATAGCAATTTCCGCAGCTTCCGCTGCCAATACTCATAAAACGTATCTCCATATATCTTTTAATTTTTTCCTGAATTTCCCGGTTACCGGCTTATCAGAACGGGTAACCGATAGCAAAATGCAAAGCAAAATCCCTGCGGAAGTCCGGATTTATCACAGAAAACTTCTCATTTCCGGTGAGAGCAGGGTTTATTGCCTTCATTGCCGCGTCAAGTCTAAGCACAAACATATCCATCTCAAGCCTGAAACCAAGGCCATAGGACAAAGCAATATCCTTATAGAAACTGCCGAACTTGAACTGACCGCCCGGCTGTTCCTTGTAAGAACGGATTGTCCATATATTTCCGGCGTCGATAAAGACTGCCGAATGCAGTTTCCAGAACAAGTGCGAACGGTATTCCACATTAAAGTCAAGTTTCATGTCACCCGTCTGGTTTATGAAGTCAATATTTGAATCGCTGTTCCTGTAATGTCCCGGACCCAGCGTACGCACAGTCCAACCACGCATTCCGTTTGCTCCGCCCGAGAAATAGCGCTTCTCAAACGGGAGAATACGTGAGTTGCCGTATGGATATGCAATACCAAGCCCCAAATGCACCACAAATGTATTCCTTTCATCTATCATTACACGCGTGGTAAAGTCAAAATCACCTTTGACATACTGGGCATAAGCAATATTCATGAATGTATATTGCCCGTCGCTGTTCTTGGACGAATTCAGCGTTGTAGTCGCAAGGTATAGCAAATTTCCCGAACATTCGGCAGCGGCACGCAAGGAATATGCCACACGGTCATGCCTATGCTTGCCGTCGGGAGACGAGTTGTAGGTATACGTGTATCCGAACTTGGTTATAAGAAGGTTCTCGTAGTTATACTTGAGAATTGAGTTCCGGTTGGATATGCTGTCAAGATATTCGCTCTTGAATGTTTGGGATATCCAAGGAACATATATGTAGTTCAAGTCAAGGACGTCGAGCCTGTGGGTTGCCTCTTCTTTTCTGCTCCACATGTAGTTCCAAGCGCCTGAAAGCACCCTGCGGTTAAACTCCGGGCGTTCTTGTGTATTGAACTTCAGTGAAAAAGTTGTGGAGGACATGAGCATTCGCCTTTCGGCAGGAACAAAGCGCGATATCACTCCGCCTCTGAAACGCAGACTGGCCTCGGCACCATACTCCAAGAATATTTCTCCGGTGTATCCATGCAGGTTAGACACGGCTTCATATGCACCGAAAAGACGGAGAGAGAGTTGTTCCGACCTCCTGAAGAGATTACGGTCGGAGAAAGTAAAAGCCGCAGCGGCTCCAAGGTCACCGGCCGTGTTTGTACCTTCAATCTCAAAGCCCAAAGTGCGACGGCGGTTACGCTCATACATTATGTAGCAGTCGAGCAAGGCTGTATCGGGATGTTCCACCATGCGCACGGTAGAATACTTTAATGCAGGCAGTTGCACAAAGGAGTTGTGCGTTCTCTCGACATCCTGCTGCGAGTAAAGACTATCCTTCTCAACGTAGGTATTATTGGTTAGCAGTCGTGGGCGTACTACAGCGTCGCCTTTGTAATAGATGAGATAATCCTCGAAGTGCGTTGTGTCACACTCCAGCAGAGCTTGCTTGTCTACATGAAGACCCGCTCCCGATACAAAATATATATCGTTTATCGTATACTGCTTGTGGGGAACAGGCTCGGCGTCGGCCGAAGGGGTGAAGAGAGCGATATTCATTGTCAACTTCACCTTGTTGGAGTGATGGGCTGTATCGGCAATGTATGTTATATAGTCTTTCTGGAAACGGTAATAACCATTGTTTCTCAAATATTCTGTAATGCGACGGCGCTCATTCTCGAGCCTGTCCACGCTGAATGGCATACCGACCTTCAACAGCGAAGAGACTGAATCGGCATAAAGGAATTCCTTGAGTTCCTTGTCCTCGGTAACCATATTCATTTCGGAGACGTAGTACCTTTCGCGTTCATGAAGATAATATGTTGCAACAGCACGTTTCTTCTTATCGTTCTTCTTGCACTCGAGGTCTACTGTAGCATGAAGATAACCGTCATTGATAAGCATTTGCTCGATATTAGCCCTGCTCCTCTCTGCAAGCTGGGTGTCATAGATTACAGGCGCTTCGCCAATACGTTGCAGTGCTTTGTTTATCCACAACGAAGTATCCCTACCCGAAAGGGCATATGTATACAATGGCACCTTGGCAAGACTGAACCATTTTGAATTGGGTTGCTGGCGCACATATGAACGCGCTTTTGCAGCATTGGCCTTGTTGGTATTGGATACAATAACCACATCGTCAAGCAAATGCTCTCCTTCGGGAATAAACTTGTTCACCGAGCAGGAAAGCACCATAATATTGCATGCAAGCAGTATTATAATCTTTCTGAACGACATAATTATTGTAATTTTAAATATTCTTGCAAATATACGAACAAATGAGCAAGAAATACGAAGCTTGCTTCAGTATTTTTTACAGCGAGTGCAGTATATATTCGAGATTTATCTCAAATATACGAACAAACGAGCAAGAAATACGAAGCTTGCTTGAATGTTTTTTACAGCGACGACGCGTAATAAGCGTTGTTTGCGACGACTGCTACTTTAGTAGCACCAAGGAGTGCGGCTTGCCGCCCCAAAGAAAATATTCGAGATTTATCTCAAATATACAATAAACTTGGAAGATTTGAAGTAGATTTGCAGTACTTTAACTATAGATTGACGAACAGAAATGCTGAGCAAAGCAACATTTAAACTGATATCATCCCTTGAACTGAAAAAATACAGGAAGGAGAGTGGGTTGTTTGTCGCCGAAGGTGGGAAATGCGTCTGTGACCTGCTGGAGTGCGGATTGAAAGCAGAGAGAGTTCTTGCAACGGAAGAGTGGTTGCACACACACGAATTCAAGTACAATACCGATGTTACCGTGGTGAGCAACGACGAACTCAAGAAGGCCAGTTTTCTTCAGACGCCACAGGGGATTCTTGGAGTCTTCAGGCAACCATCGCGCATGATTGACCTTGAGGCGCCGGAAAAGAGGTTATGCATAGCATTGGACGGTGTACAGGACCCCGGCAACCTTGGTACCATTGTGCGAATTGCCGACTGGTTCGGCATTGAAGAGATATTCTGTTCCGAATCATGTGCCGACATATATAACCCAAAGACTGTACAAGCAACAATGGGTGCTCTGGGGCGAGTAAAGATGTTTTACACAAACCTGCCATCTTTCCTTGAACAAACCAAAGAGAAGGCACCCATATACGGAACATTCCTGGACGGAGAGAATGTATATGACAAAAAGTTGCTGAACAGGGGGATAATAGTCATGGGCAATGAAGGAAAAGGAATAAGCGACGAGTGTGCCCTACATGTGTGCGAACGGCTTTTTATTCCCAACTATCCGCAAGGCCGCAGTACTTCGGAATCCCTCAACGTCTCTGTGGCAACAGCCATAATATGCAGTGAATTCAGGCGCAGGAATAATTGAATTTGCAACGCGACGCAACCTGCGACGTTCACTGCAAAACTCACCGATAATCGGTGTCATTGGCTCGTTTTGCTTTTAGTGCACCGCAGGGCGTCACTTTCAGCGACGCAACCTGCGACGTTCACTGCAAAACTCACCGATAACAAAACAAAAAGTCATTTAAATGACTTTTTGTTTTGTTATTCAAGTAGCAGAAGATTGCCGGCAACATCGGCAACATAAGCAAAAAGAGGTTCACTGCCAACGTGAATCTCTTTGTTTATACAATTGACAGAATGAAGATTGGACGAAGTCGACAGATACACCTCATCGACAAATGTCATGAAAGACTCTTCTTTAAGAAAATCTTTCACACACAATACCCTACCGCAGGAAACCTCCAGTATCTTCGAGTTGTATTCTTCGCCACTCGGCATATGTACGGAACGGGCAACGTAGAGCATTATTCCTCTTTTTCGCCGGCGTCAACAACCTCCTTTGCCTTGAATCTCTTCAATGAAATGCCGCTAAGCAACATTTTAGCCTTGCAACGAGGGTCATCATCGGAATAATACACAAAACCCGACAAAGAATTGATGGCGCTGACATTGTTACGCTGCACTGCAACAGAAAAATATCCCGAAGAGTCTACATCTACACTATAACCATTTGAAAGCCCATTTACATACTTCACAAGCACGGCGGCATGCGCTTTCTGTCTTATACTATCCCGGGCCTCATTGACAAAGAGTGCGTCGAAAGAAAACGACAGACTATCCCCTACAAGCAGAGAGGAATCCTCAGGCATATCAAGATTGAAAGTCATGTGACTATGAAGATGGTTGGCCGAGAGCATTCTGTTGTGCGGCCCAATCCACAGTTCAGTCGTGTTGTAATGCAAACGTTCAAAATCGAGCGCCACGGTGAGTTCAGGAGAAGAACCCAATGCATTCAACTCTTCGACTTCGGCCTCAAGCCTGGTTTCAAGAGCCAGATAAATCTTTTGCAGGTGTTTCGGATAACGGTTATACCATCCCATTGACTCCTCGAACTGTCCCTGTGTAACACCGTGTTTGGCGAACACATAATCATAGAAGAGTTTCTCTTTGTATTCGGCCGACGAATATTCCGAAGTCATCGATTGCACCAGATGATAATCATAGAGCAACTGCTCCATTTTGTCCGGAGCAATAACATTTTCCGGAATCTTTACTTCGCACGAAGCAAGAAACAGAATGAATGCAGATAAAAGGAATAATTTCAAGCGGTCCATAATCATTTCATGAATATATCCCTGTAGAATATCAGCAGAGCAAAAACACTGCAGCTCACACATGCGTCGGCAAAGTTGAATACAGGCCCGAAGAATATATCACCGCCAATCAATGGGACCCATTCGGGCCAAGTGAAGAGAGGAAAATAGAACATATCGACCACGCGTCCTGTCATGAAAGCAGAATAGCCTTCACCCCACGGAACAAACTCCGCTACCCGACCAAGACTCGACGAGAATATCTCACCATAGAAAAGGCAATCGATGAGGTTACCTACAGCACCGGCAAGTATAAGCGCAATGCATACAATATACCCGAACGGAGATTTGGCCTCGCGCAGCAGTTTGATAAGATAGTAGACAATAAAACAGACTGCCACGACACGGAACAATGTCAGGAAATACTTGCTGAAAATTTCCAATCCGAAGGCCATACCATTGTTTTCGACGAAACGTATCTGGAACCAATCGCCGAAAACCATAATCCCCTCTCCGAGACACATGCTCGTTTTTACTGCAATCTTTATTGACTGGTCAATAAGGATTGCGAGTAAAACCAACGAGCATATGATTATGTTCTGTTTTTTTTTGTCTATGACCATCTGTTATCTGTTCTTTTTGGCCTCAATGCTGAGTGTCGCATGAGGAACAGCCATCAGGCGCTCTTTAGAGATAAGTTTGCCTGTCTCGCGGCATATACCGTAAGTCTTGTTCTCAATGCGTACCAAAGCAGCCTGAAGGCCTTGGATAAATTTTGCCTGACGGCTTGCAATCTGCATTTGTTCCTCGAGGTAAGCAGCGTCGCTTCCGTCCTCAAGCCCCTTATAGGTTGGTGAAGTATCGGCAACATCGTTGCTGTCCTCATGACGCAGCGCTCTCATAATCTGGTCATAATCTCTCTTTGCAAGTTCGAGTTTCTGGAGAATAACCGCGCGGAATTCTTCCAATTCCTCATCTGAATAACGAAGTTTTTCGGCCATTTTAAAAAATATTAATTATGGTTAGTATTCTATTGTTTTATTTCTTTGCAACGGTAACCTTGATTGTTCCGCCGTCGAGTTCAATGTCATCGCCGGAAACAAGTGCCGTATCAACAACAAGTGTATCGGCAAGTACCTGATTGCAAATATACTCACGGAACTGTTCAACAGCAGCGTCACTTGCCTCGTTGCTTGAAAGTGTAACGGCAATGCGGTCGGTGATTTCAAAGCCGCTATCCTTTCTTATTGCCTGAATCTTCTTGACAATCTCGCGTGCAATACCCTCACGACGAAGGTCATCGGTAACTTCAACGTCAAGTGCAACCGTGAGAGCACCCTCATTGGCAACAGTCCAACCAGGGACATCCTCGCTGAATATTTCAACATCGGCAAGTTCAATGAGCGCATCAGTACCTTCGACCGACAATGTTATCGCGCCGTTCTTCTCAAGTTCCGCAATCTGTTCCTGAGACATGGCTGTAACGGCAACGTTCACGCTCTTCATAAGTTTGCCGAACTTCTTGCCCAAGGTACGGAAGTTGCACTTTATTTTCTTTACAAGAATTCCGTCGCCCTCGACAAATTCGAGTTCCTTCACATTGACCTCGCTCAAAATAAGTTGCTTCACAGCCTCAATGCGGGATTTCATAACCTCGTCGGCCGCAGGGATTGCAATCTTCTGCAGGGGCTGGCGCACGATGATAGCCTCTTTTTTACGCAGCGCGAGCACCATTGAAGATATCTGCTGCGCAAGTTTCATGCGATACTCGAGTTCGCTGTCAACAACAGTCTCGTTGCACTCGGGGAACCTGGCAAGGTGAACCGATTTGGCGTCGCCACGACCGGTAACGGATGTGAGGTCCTGATACAGGCGGTCGGCATAGAACGGAGCAATGGGTGCCATAAGGCGTGCAACAGTCTCAAGACAGGTATAAAGTGTCTGATATGCAGACAATTTGTCCTGACTCATATCTGAACCCCAGAAACGCTTACGGCTAAGGCGTACAAACCAGTTGCTCACATTGTCAATAACGAACTCTTGAATAAGGCGGCCCGCCTTTGTGGGTTCATAATCATTGAGACATGCATTGACGTTCTTGACAAGAGTATTGAGTTCCGACAATATCCAACGGTCAAGTTCGGGGCGCTCTGCAACAGGTATCTCATTCTCCTCGAATGTAAAGCCGTCGACATTGGCATACATTGTAAAGAAACTGTATGTCTGGTAGAGTTTACCGAAGAATGAACGTGTCACCTCCTTCACACCCTCTTCATTGAAACGCAGGTTATCCCATGGTGCCGAATTGGTTATCATGTACCAACGCAGGGCATCGCTGCCGTAGTTCTCGATTGTGCTGAAGGGGTCAACGGCATTGCCAAGGCGTTTTGACATCTTGTCGCCATTCTTGTCAAGCACAAGACCATTGGAGATTACAGTCTTGAAGGCTACATTGTCGAACACCATTGTACCTATTGCATGGAGTGTGTAGAACCAGCCACGTGTCTGGTCAACACCTTCGGCAATGAAATCGGCAGGATATACGGTGCGGTTGTCAAGAATCTCCTTATTCTCGAACGGATAGTGGATTTGCGCATAAGGCATGGCGCCCGAGTCGAACCACACGTCAATGAGGTCAAGTTCACGTGTCATTACCTTGCCTGTAGATGAAACGAGTTTTATATCATCGACATAGGGACGATGAAGATCTATCTTGTTATAGTTCTCCTTGCTGTAATCGCCCGGAACAAAACCCTTATCCTTGTATGGGTTGCAGGCCATTACACCGGCAGCAACTGCTTTCTCAATCTCATTATAGAGTTCCTCGACAGAACCAATGCAGAGTTGCTCGCCGTCCTCACTTGTCCAAATGGGCAGTGGAGTACCCCAATAGCGGCTGCGGCTGAGATTCCAGTCGTTCAAGTTCTCGAGCCACTTGCCGAAACGGCCAGTACCTGTCGATTCCGGTTTCCAGGTTATAGTTTTGTTGAGTTCGCTCATGCGCTCCTTCATCTGCGAAGCACGTACAAACCAACTGTCGAGCGGATAGTAAAGCACAGGTTTGTCAGTGCGCCAGCAGTGCGGGTAGTTGTGGACATGCTTTTCAATCTTGAAAGCCACGCCGGCCTGTTTCATGACCATACACAGAGCGATGTCGAGAGTCTCGGCCTTTGCCGCAGCCTTGTCGTCATAACGACCGTCAATTGTATACTGCGGGTCATAGGCATTCTTTACATAAGCACCTGCAAACTTTGAATATATTTCAACATTCACAAAGTTCTTCACGAACTCCTCGTCAAGTTCGCCAATAGTCCAGAACTTGCCAGTGAAGTCAACCATGGGGCGTGTCTCACCCTTTTTGTTCACCATGAACAATGAGGGTACACCGGCTGCCTTGGCCACAAAGGCGTCATCGGCACCGAATGTGGGGGCTATATGCACAATACCGGTACCGTCCTCCGTTGTGACATAGTCACCCGGGATAACACGGAAAGCCTGAGCCGAAGCATCAACGACCATGTCACCTTCTTTTGTCACCGGTTTCACCCATGGGAACAGTTGCGCATAGTGCATGCCCACGAGGTCTGTGCCCTTATACTCGGCAATCACACGATAAGGCACAACCTTATCACCAGCCTTATACTCTTCAAGCGGCAACTCGGCACCTGCGGGATTGAAATGCGCAGCAAGCAGAGCCTTCGCAAGAACAACAGTGATTGGTTCGCCTGTATAACTGTTATATGTCTTTACAGCAACATAGTCAATCTTTGGACCCACGCAGAGTGCTGTATTTGAGGGCAACGTCCAAGGAGTAGTTGTCCATGCAATGAAGTATGGTGTACCCCACTCTGTCATTTCGGGTTTAGGGTCAAGCATACGGAACTGGGCAACTGCGGTGGTATCCTTTACATCGCGGTAGCAACCCGGTTGGTTGAGTTCGTGCGAACTGAGGCCTGTACCTGCTGCAGGAGAATATGGTTGGATTGTATAACCCTTGTAGAGCAATCCCTTGTTGAAAAGTTGCTTGAGCAGCCACCAAAGTGTTTCGATATAACTGTTCTCATATGTTATATATGGGTTCTCAAGGTCAACCCAATATCCCATTTTGCGGGTGAGGTCGGTCCACTCGCGGGTGTACTTCATGACCTCTTCGCGGCAATTGCGGTTATAATCGTCAACCGAAATTTTCTTACCGATATCCTCTTTTGTAATGTTGAGTTTCTTCTCCACGCCAAGTTCCACAGGCAAACCGTGGGTATCCCAACCGGCCTTGCGCTTTACCTGGAAACCTTTCATGGTCTTGAAACGGCAGAATGTATCCTTTATACTACGTGCCATTACGTGATGAATGCCCGGCATGCCGTTTGCCGAAGGGGGACCTTCAAAGAAAACGAATGATGGAGCACCCTCGCGTTCTGTCATACTCTTTGAGAAGAGGTCTTCTCTTTCCCACTCTTCAAGAACCTCCTTGTTTACTTGAGGAAGATTCAACTGATTATATACATGAAACTTCTTTTTCATTGTATTTATTTATTCTTTTTTACCTATTTTCTTTTAATCTCGCAAAGTTATAAAAAAAAAAAACGGTAAATACAAAGAAAGGGTAAGATAATGAATCTTGGAACATGATTTAACAAAAAGAAAATGAGAGCGACTTCAGAAGCCACCCTCAAGTTGTAGGATATGAATAAAAACACGCACACTTTCTGTCATCTGCATTCACATTACATTTTCTTTTCAATAACATAGGAGCAGTTCTGCATTTTGTGCGTCACCACAACCCGCACTCCGAACTTGTCGGACACATGGCGCGCAATATGCTCTGCGCTGTAGACTGAACGGTGCCGGCCGCCGGTGCACCCGCAGCATACTTGAATATGAGTAAAACCGCGTTTAAGGTATGTATCGACCATATTGTCGACCAACGCATAGGCATTTTCAAGAAACTCTGCAATATTGCTTTCTGTTTCAAGGAACTTTATTACAGGTTCATCCATGCCGGTGAGTTTCTTGTATGGTTCGTAGCGCCCGGGGTTATGTATTGCACGGCAGTCGAACACGAAACCTCCGCCGTTGCCCGAAGTATCATCTGGAATTCCGCGTTTATAAGAGAAACTGACTACATCAACAGTCAGTTCCTTTGATTCGTCATGCAGGAACATAGGTAATTGTGCAACATCCTCTACAAGCGAACATATATAAGGGAAATCGCCCGTCTGCATCAGGAGTTCCCTTAATTGCGCCAATGCGGCAGGAATACTCTCAACAAAAGCCTTCTTGCGTTCAAAAAGCCCACGATAACCATATGTACCAAGGTTCTGCAGCAGACGGAAGATACGGAACAACAGAAGCATATTCATGAAATGCCCTCTTTCGACACTCTTATACTCATCAAGTGCAAGAATGTAGGCGTCAATCATTGACGCGACAACCTCATTTGTATACTTGGCACGTGCCTGCCCCACAAAAGACGCAACATCGTAATAGATTGGACCGCGCCTGCCGCCTTGAAAATCGATAAAGTATGGTTCACCATCCTTGAGCATGACATTGCGGGACTGGAAATCACGATAAAGAAAAACATTGTCATTATCGCTTAACAGTAGAGTTGCCAACCTGTCGAATTCATCTTCGAGTACAGATTCATTGAACTCAACGCCCACACCTTTGAGAAAGCAGTACTTGAAGTAGTTCAAGTCCCACATTATAATACGCTCATTGAAGTCGCTCACAGGATAGCACAACGAAAAGTCAAAATGCTTCGGAACGCCGAACTGTATGCGCGGCAATTGAGAAATGGTCTTACAAAGCAAGCCAACATCAGCAGTATTGAAATATCCGCTCTCGCGCGCGCTATGCAAAGAGGCATAAAGCGATTCGTCGCCCAAGTCCTCCTGCAGATAACACAACCCGTCATCTGACACTGCAAGCACTTTGGGTGCAGAGACTCCACTCTTTACAAGAGCGTCGGAAAGCGCAATAAAGGCCCCGTTCTCCTCCACAGATGTACCAACAGCAGCAATCACACTCACGTCATCCGAAGAGAGTCTGTAATATACACGGTTAGAACCGTCGCCGGTAAGCCGCACAACCGTTTGGGGCAACTGTCTGAACACATCTTTATATAATTCCTTTATACAATTTGTCATACCTGTACATTTATTCTATGCGAAGATAGTACAAGTTTGCCTAAAAGAGAAACAGAACCATCTTTTTATAACACAAGGGGATGACTTTGAGCCACCCCCTTGCATAAAATACGAATTTCATATTCGCCATGGAATTCCAATCAGGATTTCATCACTTCACAAGAACCTTTTTGCCGTCCACGATATATACACCGGGTTGTGTAATGGTCTCAACTTTGCGACCTTGCATATCATAGATACCTTTGACCACACTTCCGTTGTCAGGCAGATTGTTGATTCCTGTTTCTAAAGAAACCACAAGATTGATATCAATAATCTGACCGCCATAGTTATAGAACGTACCGTTAAAATTGCTGTTGCTGTCACCCATAGGGTCAATGCTGCACCAATCCTGCTTGATACGCATGCGGTAACGGCCTGGTTCGGCAGGAACCGCAAAAGCAGGAACGGATGGCCTGCTACGGTCATCACCATTTATTGTTTCGCCAACACTGTTCCAACCGCTATTGTCGCTACTACCGCCATTGTTATAGAATGAATAAGCGACGAGGTCCCCTGCCGGAGCATAGTTGCTACCATCGGCAATGCTTGCAGCAAAGCCATCGGCGTCGTAATCTATATATATATAATGGTTAACCCAAGAACCTTCAGTAACTATTTCAACAACGACTTCTTCACCGGGAGCAGCAACAAAGCATACATCGTCACCGACAAGGTCAAGATACTCATTCAACTGTTCCGAAGACGAGAGTTCATAAAGAGACTCGCCATGGAATGCACTCTGCATTTTGACAGCAGAGATATTACGCTCGGCGTAATTCCTTGTTCCGGTATTTGTCGGAGTATAATCGACATCACCGGGTTCCGGTTCAACAACCTCATCGCCCGTAACTTCAAGCATAAAGTCAACAATCTGACCGCCGTTTTCCATGAAATCGCCAAATTTGCCGTCACGGTCACCAGCCGGGTCAATATTACACCAGTCGAGTTTTACGCGTACACGATATATACCGGGTTCCGAAGGTATTGTAAATGCCGGCAATGAGACAGTACTGCGGGAATCGCCCGTAACGGATGTTCCTGCACTATTCCAACCTGACATGTCACTATCACTGCCGTTGTTATAGAATGAGTATGACACAAGGTCACCCGCAGGCTGGTAATTACTTCCATCGGCAATGCTTGCGGTAAAGCCATTGTTGTCCGAATCGATATATACATACGCATTCATCCATGAAGTCTCTCCGATACCTACTGTCGCCGTCACAGTCTCACCGGCAGCAGCCTTCATTGTAATATTGCTTGTGTAATCGTTGTAACACAGGTTACTGCTATTGTCTACATTCAAGGTATTTGCAACCTCCCCGACATACTCCTCGCTTGCAAGAGAAACACTCTCAATCCAACGGTCGAGTCTGGTCTTCTGACCTGTGTAAGCAGGTGTATAATCACCCGGTGTGGGGTCAGGAGTCGGGGTCACTTCTCCGCCATCGCCCGCATTGAAGTTAACGGTATATGTATGTACATTGTTTGCATTTGCACGATAGTCATTTCCTTTCACCTTTATGGTAAGCACATTGGTAGTTGCATTGAATGACTTCTCTATTGTAGCACCTTTTCCGTTTGAAGAGACAGAAAGTTTGCTTTCGTCATAATCTGCATTGATTGTATATGATGTTTTGCCATTGGCAAAGTAATCCCTGCCGTCATACACGAGCGAAGCAAGTTCGGAATAATAGACAAACTGCACATCGTCGACATACAAGGTTGTACCCTCTATAAGTTTACCACGATCCCAATAATCACCGCCGGATATTATGACATTCATCATTTCAGGAGTCTCATCGTTCAGATATTCAATGGGGACTGTAATTGTTTGCCAGCCGCCACCGGTAGAAGAGAATGCATGGTTACATTTTGCAATCAATGTACCGGACTGCTCTGCAGATGTCATACCCAGAATAGCTCTGTCAACATTGTCTCTCGCCTGGTCGGGGTTGGATTTGCTTCCGATATTTGAGCGGAATGTACCTTTCCATAGATATACAATTACGTATGAATTCTCATTTTGGCTGTCTCCTCTCTTGAAACTGCCTGTAATGGCATCGGGTTTATGTGTGAAAGTATTTCCGCTCAACGTACCTCCATCACAATCATCCACAGTCATCGAGGCATACACCCATGGGGTTCCTATTGTTATATAGCCAGGGGCTGTAGAACCGATTCCGAAAAGGCCCACCCAGGCATTCTGTAATTTTACAGTATTTCCGTCATTGAACACCAGTTCCTTTTTCATGCCCATCTGATTTACCGACGAGCCGTTCCACTCGCCCGGTTCAATACCGGGACGCTGAATCATTGAACTTACAGCGTCGGTGCTGCCGCAAGAACTTTTCCAGTTGTCAAAACTGCTGTTCGGCAAATACTGTGACTGAGCAGTAAGCGCAACAGCAAGCAATAATGTCGTAAAAATTTTCTTCATATATAAAGGATTTTCTTGATACTAATTATTTAAAACAACTCCTCAAATATTTGCAAAATTACTTTATAATATTATAAAGAAAAAATTTATTTGCATTTTTTATAAAATCACAGGCGCAATACCGTAAAAAAGGACTACAGGACCGACATAATATACACGCAATACATTTTTCTTGCCACAACAGGCAAACAAGAGCAAAATTCATTATTTTCACTCAACCTACGGACATTTTTACACTTTATTCAAAAAAAACGCTTACATTTCTCCATTTTTTAAAAGCAGAATATTATCTTTGCGGCAGAAAACATATAAACCGTACATAAATATGAAAGTAGAAACAACCCTTGAGAGCCTGAAAAAGAAGTTCCCGAACGAACCGGAATACTTCCAGGCGGTTGAGGAGGTGCTGCACTCTATTGAAGAGGAGTACAACAAGCACCCCGAGTTCGAGGCCAGCAACCTCATTGAGAGACTGTGCATACCCGACAGAATTTTCACATTCCGCGTAACTTGGGTAGATGACAACGGCAAAGTTCAGGTAAACACCGGTTACCGCGTGCAGCACAACAACGCGATAGGTCCCTACAAGGGCGGTATACGTTTTCATCCATCGGTAAACGTAGGTATTCTTAAATATCTCGCATTCGAGCAGACATTCAAGAACTCGCTCACCACCCTACCCATGGGAGGTGCAAAGGGCGGTTCCGACTTTGACCCAAAGGGCAAAAGCGACAACGAAGTAATGCGTTTCTGTCAGGCATTCATCACTGAACTGTGGCGTAACATAGGTCCTGAAATGGACGTGCCTGCAGGCGACATTGGTGTTGGCGGGCGCGAGGTCGGTTACATGTTCGGAATGTACAAGAAACTGACGCGCGAATTCAACGGCGTGTTCACAGGCAAAGGCCTGGAGTTCGGCGGCTCGCTCATACGCCCCGAGGCCACAGGTTACGGAAACATATACTTCCTTCAGGAGATGTTGGCCACACGTGGCGAAAGCATTCAAGGAAAGACATGTCTTGTCTCAGGCTCGGGCAACGTGGCACAGTACACTGTAGAGAAGGTAATCCAGCTGGGAGGAAAGGTTGTCACAATGAGCGACTCCAACGGATACATATATGACGCAGACGGCATTGACCGTGAAAAGTTGGATTTCATCATGGAACTCAAGAATGTACGTCGTGGACGTATCAAGGAATATGCCGACAAATTTGGTTGCAAGTATGTTGAGAACGCCCGTCCATGGTGCGAGAAAGGCGATATCGCATTGCCATCGGCAACACAGAACGAGATTGACGGCAACGACGCAAAGACACTTGTTGCCAACGGTGTCATTGCAGTATCCGAAGGTGCTAACATGCCATCGACACCCGAGGCCATACACACATTCCAGGCTGCCAAGATTCTTTATGCACCGGGCAAAGCGTCAAATGCCGGCGGCGTTTCGGTATCAGGTCTTGAAATGAGCCAAAATTCAGGCAAAATCAACTGGAGCAGCGCAAAGGTAGACCAGATGTTGCACGAAATAATGCACAACATACACAGCGCATGCGTGAAGTACGGCACATGCGAGGATGGTTACATCGACTATGTAAAAGGTGCAAACGTTGCCGGCTTCCTCAAAGTTGCCAAAGCAATGATGGCCCAAGGCATAGTTTAAGAGAACAGAGAACAGAGTACAGAGAACAGAGTACAGAGAACAGAGTACAGAGAACAGAGTACAGAGTACAGAGTACAGAGTACAGAGGGATATACAAAAGCCAATCCGCACGACGTGCGGATTTGCTTTTGTATATCTACTTTTTTAAGTATCTTCGCAGAAGAAAAACACAAGACTTAGAAGTTTCTTAATATGCTCAAGAAAAACAATGCATGGTTGTGGGTTCCGTCGCTCTATTTTGCCTCGGGACTGCCATACCACGCCATCACATCAATATCGGATATAATGTACAAGGACATGGGAGTCGACAATGCAAGCATTGCCCTGTATACAAGCATACTCCTTATTCCTTGGACTATAAAACCACTATGGAGTCCATTGGTGGAGATGATTGGCACCAGAAGAAACTGGACATTATACTCACAGTTGCTTCTTGTATTCTGCTTTGCTGCAGTAGCCTTTGCTGTACCTTCAAGCAGTTTTATATTGCTTACGTTTGCTGCATTCATGCTTGGAGCGTTTGTATCATCGACTCACGACATAGCCCTTGACGGTTTCTACATTTTGGGACTTCCTCAAGAGAAACAATCATTCTTTTCAGGCATACGCAACACATTCTACCGCATTGCAACAGTGTTCAGTTCAGGCGTACTGGTGATGTTTGCCGACCGCATGGGCAAGTCACTCGAGAACGGGAACCATGCATGGAGCGCAACATTTGCCATCACAGCACTGATAATGGCAATACTGTTCTTTTACCACAGAAAGGCAATGCCCAAACCCGCTGATGATATCGCGCGCATGCCGAAAAACATTGGCGAGGTGTTCGGAAACTTTGGGGACATCATAAAGACATACTTCCAAAAACCTGGTATTTGGGCTACGCTGCTGTTCTTGTTGCTGTTCCGTTTCCCCGAAGCACAGTTGGGCAAAATAGGTAAACTTTTTCTAATGGACACCCTGGCAGCAGGAGGACTTGAACTGAGTAAAGGTGACATAGGATTCCTTAACGGGGTCATTGGAGTGGCAGGCCTTATTGCAGGAGGAATATTAGGCGGAATATGTATATCGCGCAAGGGACTGAAATACTGGCTGTGGCCCATGGTAACGGCAATTTCACTCCCCGACATAGTATATGTGTACATGAGCCTTGCACAGCCCGGCAGTCTGGGCATAATAGGTTGTTGCATTTTCATTGAACAACTTGGTTACGGTTTCGGTTTTACTGCATACACGCTGTACATGATATATTTTGCACAAGGCAAATACCCGACAGCACATTTTGCAATATCCACCGCATTCATGTCACTGGGAATGATGTTACCGGGAATGATTTCGGGATATATACAGGAATCGGTAGGATACGAAAATTTCTTCATATGGGTAATGCTGTGCACCATTGTAACATTTGCCGTGTCGGCCATAATAAAAATAGACCCTAATTTTGGCAAGAAGTAGAATTTGAAGTATCTTTACAGAGATTTAGAAGCTGTTTAAATTTATATCGTTAAGTTTTTTTATATGGCAAAAAGGATGTTTTATTATTCTTTGAGGGCGCTTGGCTGGCTACGTAACCGAAAAAAGAAGAAAACAGACATTCTTGAATATAAAAAAACAACGAAATAACGGCTTCCAATATAAGAAATACTTTTATTAGAAATTTAAACAACTTCTTAGAAAAACTGAGAACATCATATGACTATACTTATTGCAGACAGCGGCTCAACAAAGACCGATTGGGTATTGTGCAACAACGGAAACGTTACAGCACACATAAAGACCCAAGGTCTCAATCCTACCATACAGAGTTCCGAGGAAATTCTCTCGGTCCTTGAAACAGAACTGGCAAGAGAGATAGCACCCGACGCACCTGAAAGGATATTCTTCTATGGTGCAGGATGTGCATATGACAATGCTAATAACCGCATGAAGAAAGCACTTGCATGCATTTTCCCCACAGCAGAGATATGTATAAACAGCGACCTGCTTGGTGCAGCACGCGCACTATGCGGATGTGAAGAAGGTATTGCATGTATTTTGGGTACAGGGTCTAATTCATGTCTCTACAATGGCAAGGAAATTGCAGAAAACACCCCATCGCTCGGATACATACTTGGCGATGAAGGCAGCGGAGCACACCTTGGCAGGCAGCTTGTAAGCGACTGCATAAAAAAACAGTTGCCAAAGGAGATAAGGGAAAAATTCCTGCAACAGTACAAACTTGACATTCCTTCGATTCTCGAAAGGGTATATCACTCACCACTGCCTAACAGATGGTTGGGAAGTCTCACGCCATTCATTCTGCAGCACCGCAAGAATGCCGACATAAGAACAATGGTAACAAACTGTTTCGTGCAGTTCTTCAAGCGCAACGTTATGGTATACCGCCATTCATGGTTGCCGATACACATCATTGGCGGAATAGGAATCAGTTTTTCCGAAGAAATCAAAGAGGCGGCAGAAAGTCTTGGCCTATCCATTGGCAATATAGTAGAAAGTCCCATAGAGGGACTGGTAAAATATCACAGCAACAACCTATAACCAAATTTTAATATTATGAAGAAATTATTTTCAACTGCAGTTGCATGCGTTTTGGCAACAATGACAATGTCATGCGGCAATGGAGCAAGCGGAACCCCTTGCTCTAAAGAAAAGTTCGACACACTATCCTACATTGTAGGTATGGACATCTCCACACAGATTGACAACGGCATAATGCCACAGTTGAAGGCCGATTACGATGTAATCGTAAACACCATCAAGAAGGCCGTGAACGGCAAAGACAAGTTCAAGGTGGGCGACGTAAAGATTACAAAGGAAAACATTCAGGAGGTAGGCATGAAGTACCTTGGCCCCGGCATTTCACAGAAAGTACAGGCTGCCATGGCCGACACTACCGGCATGACAGAGGTATTTGACACCCCAACAGACAAGGAAATTGCCTCTACACTGCTGGGAGCAGACATCGCTTTCAGTTTTGAGAAAATGCCTTTTGAAATCAAGGCAAAATCACTCATGCAGGGTATCGAGGAGACCCACAATGGCAAGCAGATGATTACCACAGAGGAAGCAAGAGAGTTCATGCAGAACTACTTCACCGTTGTACTTCCCGAAAAGAACGGCAAGTTGTCAAAAGAGTGGCTTGAAAAAATAGAGAAAAAGGAAAAAGGTGTAAAGAAGACCGAATCAGGAATCCTCTACAAGATTGTAAGCGAAGGCGACATGAATGTGAAGGCCATAAATGACACCGATACCGTCAAAGTACTCTACACAGGAAAGACACGCGAAGACAAGGTATTCGACAGCAACCGTTGGAGCGACTTGCCCGATGAGCGTAAGGAGATGATAAAGAAGTTCCAACCCGACCAGGTCGAGAAAGACAACCCGATAGAGTTCCCGCTGAACCGTGTAATCAAGGGTTGGACCGAGGGTATGAAACTCGTTGGCCAGGGCGGCAGAATCATCCTCTGGATTCCGGCAGAACTTGCATACGGCAAGCAGGGCGCAGGACAGAATATCGGCGCTAACGAAGCTCTCTGCTTCGATGTTGAACTGCTTGAGGTAAAGAGCGCGAAATAATCATATAAACACACAGAACATTTTTGCAGGTGCAACCGGAAGATTGCACCTGCTTTATATACATGAAGAGGGTGACCGCCTGTCACCCTCTTCATGTATAGATAAAAAGATATTGTCTAAATCCTTTTTCAATAAACCAATCACTTCATCACCTCTGCAATGAAAGCCTGCATTTCGGCCTGATGTGCCTCAACACTCTGCAACAGTTTGAACTGCGCCTTTGAACGTACGAGGTTGTGCTCGGGATACTGTATCTTATAATATGTATCGCCGTTGATGTAGTCTGCCAGGAAACGTACAGTCTGCATGTATGGGAACAGCGCAGCAGCGTATGGCAGGTTCTCAACCTCAAGAGGAGTGATGAATGACGCAGCAGACTTCAAGTAACCTTTTGTGAAAGACTTGAAGATTTCCATATTGAAGTTCACATTGTCAAGGTCCTTGTCATCTTCTTTGCCGGTGTTGGCTGCTGAACGCAGATAGTCACCGAAATCGGAGAAGATGAAGTTCGGCATTACTGTATCAAGGTCAATTACACAAAGTACGTTGCCTTCCTTATCGAAGAGGATATTGTCCACCTTTGTATCGCAGTGGCATATACGCTTCGGGAGTTTGCCCTCGCGGTGCAGACGCTCGCCCTTGCACATCTCCTCGGCGCGTGCCTCAAGTTCGTCAACAAGCCACTGTACCTCGGCAAGACGACCGGCCTTGTTCTCTGCAACGGCCTCACGCAACTGCTGAAGACGGAACTCCATGTTGTGGAAGTCCTTGATAGTCTCACCCAGTTCGGCAGGAATATCGGCCAACATAGCCTGGAAATTACCGAATGTCTCGCCAACAATGTAAGATGTCTCGGGAGTTACAGCAGACATGCCCACGGTATCGGGAATGAACTCCATTACGCGCCAGTACTTTTCGCCGTCGAAGTGATAGTATTTGCCGTCCTTTGCAGGAACGAACTTAAGCACCTTACGTGCGATGTCATCGGTACCTGCGGCAACAAGTTTGCCATGTATGTGCTCTGTAACAGCAACAATGTTGTTCATGAGCATATCCACATCGGGGAAGATTGCGTTATTCACGTGCTGCAATACATAGTCGGGAGCATTGCCTTCTGTCTTCACACGATAGGTGGTGTTGATGAGACCATTGCCCAGAGGAGCCACTTCTACAACATTGCCCTGAATGTTGAACTGAGAAACAATTGTGTTCATTGGAGTAATATTTTAAAGGTTAGTATCTATCACGCATAAGTGTGCTACAGGCAAAAATAAACAAAAGAAAAGAGCATTACAAGATTATAGCAGAATATTTTCCATAAAATAATTGCCGGAGGCTGCAGCCTCCGGCAATGTATCATATAAAGTTATTTTATGCAGTTACTTTATGAGCCATTTGCGACCGTCTATTATGACAATACCCGAATCGGGCAGTCTTTCAAGTCTCTGGCCATGCAGGTTATATATACCTTTACGTGTATTATCTTCATTGACAACCACGTTCTCAACACCGGTTATGTTATCCAAGCTTATATTAGGATTCTCGACAATATACATTACAGAACCGTGGTCGTCCCAAGTCCAGTTGCGGACGGCAGTCAAAGCTTCATTGGTAACAATACAGGCAAAATTCTGAGAGCCTTCGCTATAACCTCCACCTGCATGAAAACTGAATGTACCGTCACCATTGTCGCGTATCTTATCCAATGCTGTCTTTTCGGCGGTGAACTTATAGTCCCTGCCTTCACGGGTTACATACTCCTGCTTTGCAGGCTGGAACAGGTAATATTCCCCTTCTTCTTGAATAATCTGCCACACAACGGTCATATCAAAAGGGCTGACAGCCTCCTTATAAATACTTACCACACTCTGGTTGGAGGGAAGATTATTATATGAAGAGTTTGTCATACCTCGCAAACTGAGATAAGTATCAGAAATGGTAGTATTCCACGCAAGATATCCTTCGCCACTCTTGGCCTTGATATGATAAACAGCGTCATTGCTCAATTCGCTTAACGATGTTACCTGACGATAATCTTGAATCTTTTCATATTTGACCGAAAGTACCTTGTTCTCTGTATCCAATGACAACTCTGCAGTATATCCTTCGACATCGATGACTTCAACATCCTCTACGGTAAAGAATTGGGTCACCCTGATAACATCACCGTTCTTATACTCCTTGCCTGCATATACAATACCGCCATCGGCACCTGTAACGCTTACATTATACTCATAAGCCTGCTGCATATCTCCCTTGATACTTACCTGGCTGCCACGGATATACTCCGCCGGGATAGTATATGTACCGTCGGCAGCGATTGCATTTTGAGGAACATTAACCTCAATCCAGTTAGGATTGCCATTGTCATCAAGTTGTTCGGCAGCATTCACATTATAGCCATACTTGAGAGCAAAACCATTCTGTATGAATCCCGGAGCAGGAATATCCTTTACCTCCAAAGGTTCGCCATAACTTGTCACATAGCCCTGCAATGCGCTTTCATCGGCAGCCAGCACAATGTCGCCATTGAGCTGCGAGGCACTTACAGTCACCTTGTCGCCATGCACATCGAGCATAAGGTCTACATATCCGCCGCCATCTGAAACGACAGTGCTGCTTCCTGCCGGGTCAATGCTGTTCCAGTCGACCTTGTAACGCATGCGGTAGAGACCAGGCTCTGTTCCGGCAGGGATGGTGAATGAAGGAACACCACCACCGATTGTATTACCGTCGCCGACAGTAGTACCGTCACTCTTGTACCATGTGTTGCCAACCTTGTAAGCGCTGTAGCTGACAATTTCGCTGCCGTCTGCCGGTGTACCATTATCGTTTATCTCGTATTCGAATTTACCGTTGTTGTTCCAATCGACATACACATAAGCACTCATCCAAGAGCCTGAGTAGTTGAATGTCGGCTGTACTTGAGCGCCGGCCTTTGCCGAAAAGACACTGATAGTAGTATTATCGGTATATACCTTGCTGGTATTTGCTGCAGATGTGTAGTTAACTCCGTCAGACGTAAGACCTACACTATTAAGTGAGCGGTCCTTACGGGTCCTTGCCGCATCCTTGTCATAGGTAAGAGCATATTTATCGGTTGAGAAACGCTTGTCTGGATTATTGTCAACAACAATCTCATCGAAATATGCAACCCAGTCGGCATTGTCGGCATGAGGCGAGCGTACATCGGGAACAATAACCAAAGAGTAGATATCGATACCGCTATTGGCATTTTCCTCTTTTGAATAAGAGAATCCCTTGAAACTGACTACGATGTCCTGCCAGCCTTCCTTTGGAGCGACATTGATGTTGGTGATTGCCCAGAACTGCTCCTCCTCACCTGTTTGCCAACTCCAACTCTCCTCTATTCGCTTACCCAAACCGATTACCATCATACGACTGTCGGCCGGTTTATCCTTGAGGTAAGTCATTACGTGAATGTACTGCAACTGTTTGGTCATGCGGATAGGTTCCTTGAGGTCTATCCTCACGCCGAATGCGTTGCTGCCGAAGCGGCTACGCTGCAGAGCAACGACCTTTCCGGTTGAGTTGGGAGCAACACCGAGTACCTCATCTACTGATACATCAGGATTTTCAGTAACACCAGCGTTTCCTGTGAGAGCACCTGTGCGGAAAGGACTCTCTTCCCATTTATCATATACACTAATGGATTTATAGTCCTCGCTATCGAATGTTATCGTTGTCTGTGCCGAAGATGTAAGGCTTAAAAACATCAACGCAGCAGAAAATAAAATATTCTTTTTCATAAGTTTTCGTTTTTATTATTTGTGTCGATGTTTATTAATATACGTTCAAATTAGAGAGTAAAGGACAAGCACGGCTATCCAGAATAGTTATGCGTAGTTTCTTTGCGTTGTAACCGCTACCGAAACTCTCGCTTGTTTTTCCGTTCAAAGGAATAATGCGCTTGTAGCCGACAGTTGTTGTCTGCATTGCAGGGCAAAGTTCGGTCCACATTGTTCCATCGGAACTGTATTCAATCTTGAAGTCCTTAATACGTTGACCCAAGAATACAGGTTCCTGCATAACCAGATAACGAATCACTTGAGGAGTATCCCAAGACAGCGTTATTGTTGCTGTAAGGTTTTCGTCATTTGTACCCCAATATGTTTCCTTGTTGCCATCGGTAAGGTTAGCGGCCTCATATTTGCCACCTGTACGTGTATCGCTGACCTCAATTGTTGCACTCTTTGCGAAATCAGTTGCTGCAGTACTCTCGTCAAGACCATAAACAGGCACTGCCAGACGTTCATGCAACATCTTGCCAAGTTTCACCAACTCGTTCACTGTGTTATCGGGGAGTACACCATACTGGTCAGGAGGACAGTTGAGAATGAGGGTCGCATTGCGGCCTACAGTCTCAAGATACATCTGGAACAGGCGCTCGGCACTTTTCATAGTCTCTCCCTGGTGCCAGAACCAGCCCGCGCTTGT
This sequence comes from Bacteroidaceae bacterium, assembly GCA_017408685.1. Taxonomy (GTDB): domain Bacteria; phylum Bacteroidota; class Bacteroidia; order Bacteroidales; family Bacteroidaceae; genus HGM04593. The sequence continues at coordinate 26,001 of JAFQUE010000018.1, forward strand.
AGCCTTGGCGTCACTCTCACCGGGATTCCAGAACCAGCCGTTGATGTCGCCCTCTTCGCGTATAACAGACTCGGACATATAGTCGGTCATTGCCCAGTTTGTCTCGCCGGCATAGCCCGATTCGTTACCAATCCAGCGTGCCTCGCCACCTACACCCCAGAGGACACAGTTGGGTGCAATCTTATGAACACGTGTACGCAAGTTAGGGGTATCATAATAGATTTCAGCATCAATATTGCGTGTGCCGCCCTCGCCACCATAGTAACCATCGCCGCCACGTGCGCCGTCGAACCACATCTCAAATTGGTCAGAACCATATTCGGCCAACTCCTCACACTGCTTCAAGAACACCTCTGTAACATAAGTATCCTTGCCATAGTGTGCTGAGTTGCGGTCCCATGGAGAGATGTAGAAACCGTACTTCATGTCATGCTTTTGACTTGCCTCGGCAAATAGTTTGGGTATATTGGCATTGCGACCATACTCTGAACCCGAACCACTTATATTGTGGGTTGTTGTTGCCGTAGGCCACAAGCAGAAACCGTCGTGGTGCTTTACAACAGCAATACCGCCATTCATTCCGGCAGCCTTCACTGCAGTAACCCACTGTTCGGGATTCGGCATACCCTTTGGAGCATAAATTGACTCTTTCTCATTGCCATAACCCCACTCCAAACCGGTAAATGTATTCATACCATAGTGGAAAAAGGCATAGAACTCTGTTTCGTTCCACAACAGTTGTCGCTCATGGGGCACGGGGTGCACCGGAGCAGGCTCATTGTCGGGGTTGGCAGGAGTTTCATCTTTAAGCTGAAACTGTGCCATTGTGGCCATTGGAGCCAACAACCCGCAAAAGACTAAAGTTGTAAATAGTTTTTTCATCTTTTTGGTTTAATGGTTAGTTAAAAAATCTTCACACAATATATAATGGACAGCATGACACTGAACCACGCTACTCCATTTTTGCAAAGAAAGGAAAAAAAAAGGAGATTGCCAAAGTTATATTATTGAAATTTGGATTAATTTATATAAAATGAATATCTTTTAACTAAAAGCGGAAATATATGTATTCAGTCTGCTATTTTACCTGCCATCGATTGCAACACTTTGCAATACTCCAGTGCCGATTCTTTGCGCAGCAATACACCTTCATTGCGATGAAGGTCGCCTTTTACAGGAACACAAAGCGTTAAGCAGGGAATGCCATACTCGGCATAATCCCAGGACTCGTCGGGTTCGGCGTTGTGTCTGAATGCAAATTTGCCGCTGTATGGTTCAAGCGAAGATACAATATTGTAGGCCTGAAGAATGTCAAAGCCCGAATCATTCTCAATAGTGAAGAGGGCGTCACTCTCCCACCCCTCATTGGTTACATCCTGAACTATCACCGATGAGATTGTACAACCCAAGCGCCCAAGTGCAAGCAATGCCTGAACGGCACCTGCAGACTCCTTCTCCTCGTCACCGGTGAAGGCAACGACTGCATTGTCGGGAAGCATGCCATTAATCATGCACCACAGCACGGCGGCATTACCGAAACTGTTGTCGAAAGTACCATGAAAGAATTCACCGCTCTCACTACAGAAGCAACAGTTATACACGCAATCGATATGTGAAGAGATGAGCAACACCTTTTCCCCCTCTTGCGGCATGCGCCTGGCAAAAAGCAACGCAAGCGGTTCGCTGGCAATGAGGTTGTAAGGTGTTTCCTTGAGCAAACGCTCAATAGCTGTTATTCTATCGGTTACAAGGAATTCCTTACCGTTGTCCTTGCAGTCAACGGTAACTGCCTTTAGCAGAGAGAAAAAATTGCAGGCTGCTTCCATTCTTATTCGGGATATTCGATTTTAAGGTCATTCTTGCTTGCAATCACAAGTTTTTCATACCTTTCTGTCAAGCGTGGAAGGCGTGAGAGACGCATTGAGAGACGCACCATGCAATCGTTGTCGAATACTTGTTCAACCACCTTGGGTTCCTCTTCTTTTACAATACGCAGCACTTCGTTCAGAAGCGGATAGGAGAATTTGAGTATAATTTCGCCGTTGATTGTCTTCTCGACATGCTCCACAGCCTCCAGTGCCTCGGCAGCGGCTGCACGGTAGGCAACAATGAGACCGCTCGTTCCCAACTTGACACCACCGAAGTAACGCACCACAATCACAAGTACATTTGTAAGTTCCTTGCTGTGTATCTGTCCAAGGATAGGTTTCCCGGCTGTACCCGAGGGTTCGCCATTGTCATTGGCACGTTCCTGGTCGCCACGCTCGCCAAGGCGGTAGGCATAACAGACGTGGCGCGCGTCGTAGTACTTCTTCTGATAAGCCTCGATATGCTCCTTTACCTGTTCAATGGTTGTCACAGGGATTGCAAAAGCAAGGAATTTGCTCCGCTTTTCGGTGTAGATGGCCTCGCCCTGCTGTTCTATGGTCTTGTATATATCCTCTTCAAGCATTGTTACCCTTTATTTTCTTTTCAAAATCCCGCATGCAGGTTGCAAGCGTGCGCACACCTTCAAGCGGCATGGCATTGTAACACGACGCGCGGAAACCACCCACCGAACGGTGCCCCTTGATTGCTACCGTCCCACGTTCCTCGGCAAATGCTGCAAAATCATCCTCCAAAACCTCATAATCCGGGGCCATTACAAAATCAATATTCATATATGAACGGTCCTCCGGCGAAACATTGCTGCAGAAGAGACTGTTGCGTTCAATCTCATCATAGAGTACTGCTGCACGTTCCGCAGCACGACGTTCCATTTCCTTGACACCACCCTGCTTCTTTACCCACCGAAGATTACACAGAGCCGTATAAATGGGAAGTGTAGGCGGTGTATTGAACATTGAACCGTTTGCAATGTGTACACTGTAATCGAGTATCGAGGGGATTACACGTTCAACCCTGCCCAACGCACTCTCCTTGACAATCACGAACGAAAGTCCCGACTGCGCAAGGTTCTTTTGCGCACCGCCATAGATACAACTGTATTTTGACACATCGACAGGACGCGACAGAATATCGGACGACATATCGGCCACAAGAGGCACCGGCGAATCAATGTCCCGGCGCAACTGCGTGCCATAGATTGTATTATTGGATGTAACATGCAGGTAATCGGCGTCGGAAGGAACTGCAAAATATTTGGGGATATAACTGAAATTCCTGTCGGCCGATGAAGCGACCTCTACCACCTCGCCGAAAAGACGCGCCTCCTTAATCGCCTTTGAAGCCCACGTTCCTGTGTTAAGATAGGCAGCCTTCTTTGCCAGCAGGTTGAACGGAACCATACAGAAATGCATGCTTGCACCACCGCCAAGGAAAAGCACCTCGTACCCCATAGGCACATCAAGCAACTCTTTGAGCAGAGTACGCGCCTCGTCGAGTATAGGTTTGAACTCCGCCGAGCGATGACTCAGTTCCATAAGAGACAGCCCCATACCGCCATAGTCCAGCACGGCAGCCGCCGTCTGCTCCACCACCTCACGCGGCAGCATTGAAGGCCCTGCATTGAAGTTGTATTTTTTCTTTGTCACTATGCAACACTTTTTTCGACGGCTAAATTAATAAAAAAGCGACATATGACAAAACAACGCAAAATTACGGCACTTTTTAGAGAAATGTATCGCAGATATATCAACCAACTAATGTCGCACTATTCTTGAAGAGTTATCCGAATAACGAATTATGTACAAACCGTTGGGACTATTGTCAAAAGTCTTGAGCAAATTATCTCTATAAGGGAGTTCAACACCTGTTATGCTATGTACAGAAACAATTTTTTTCTCAACATCAATGTCTACAACGTGAGTCGGATTTTCAACTAAAGACACTGATATACAATCCAAGAATAATGTTCCTCGTTTCAAGACATTTCCTTCAAAAGCAAATCGTGTTCTGCCACGACCAGAGATACTCGTTGAGAACTCCTGCCAATCATTATTATTTATGATGTTATATTGCTCCAACATTTCCCATTTGCCATCATTTTCATAGTATAATGTCAACATATTACCTGAAGTGACGCCTTCGTACAAAGTTCTTGCCGCAAATTTAATGTTATACAGACTATCTGTTGCCAATGACATATAATCTGTAATAAGCCATGTTGCAGCATTATTATTGTTCAAGCTCAAAGTATTATTGGAATACTCCAAAAAGGCATACGAAGCACCGTCGGCCGCAGCCGGTTTATTCTCTGAGGCAAAGATAACCGTATTCACCCCCCATTTAGACGTACCGTACATAATGTTTTGCGACCAGTTATCAGGTATCTTCATATTTTCAAAACTCTCAAAGAACATATCTGTGACCGGAAAATTTTCTCCACCTTCGCCACCTATAATATCATTCTCATCTACAATGATTTTTATATAGTCTGTGCTACCATTCAAAGTTCGGATTCTTGTCGGGAAGTCTGATTCCTCTCCTATAACATAAGGCGCAATCCTGTATTCACCAGGTGAAGCAAATAATGAAGGCGTCATTACTGTACTGAATACAATCTCTTTATATCCGTAAAAGGTATTCAGTTCATCCAGCATATCTTCGTCCAAAGATTTGATATAATTAAACTCTTGATCATACAATCCGATACCTATACGACCTCTAAATTTTGCATAATCTACTACATATGACGAAGAATTTGAGAAATTATACACATCTGACAGAACAAATGTCGTAGATTTCCCGAAGGTCACTTGGGTAGAACTGAATTTATCTGCATAAAAGACATCATCATGAGTACCAACCTCATCTGCCGATATATTTATTACCATATCCTGAGTAGAAGCAAACTTGTATTGTCCGGGGTCTAATGCATCAAGTAAGTAGAAACCGTCATAAGAACCACCCCACCCCCAATTCAAATGAAACATTCCTGTATTGGAAGCGCAACCGTCTATGATAAACGCATGTCCACCCATACCGGGGTCAACACCACCATATATCACAGGTCGTCCGTTCTCCAGTTCATTGCATAACATGTCATACCATTCGGCAGAATCATAATATATTCTTGACCTGTAGGTCACATTCCTGTTGTAATTGAAAAAATTTATCAATGCATAAGGCACATCGCTCATATAAGCCCCGGAACCATAATAATCGTAATCCATTCCTACAGACACTCCACATGCATAAGTCAGGTCGGCGACCTCGACACATCCATCTTTAGAGTCCCCAAATGTATAACTGCTTTTTATCTTACTCCAATCAAAACTTGCATTTGCAAAATTGTATGAGCAATTGAATTTGTTTGTTCTGGAAATATATGAGAAATAACCGATACCGCTATCCGGGAACCTATGATAGTTCATAACCTGGGACATCGCAGTTGCTACACAGCCACTCGGTGTTTTGTCAGGACAACTATCATTATAAGGCGAGTCTTGATTCCATATGGAGGTTATTAGTGGTGAAACGTCAGGAATTTCAAGTCCATAAGTTTCAGAACGTGTATAAATATCTCCGTTTTGCAATGCATCGTACTGCGTTTTATAATATCCCAACAACTCCACTAACGCAATAGGCAGTTCCTTGTTCCTCCAGGAGGTATTAACACTGTAAGCCAATACTTCATTCATCCGTTCATCGCCGGAAATAATTACAAATGCATGGTTTATAGAGTCTGAAAATATATAGAACGGTTCATTGCCTACTAAAGTTGCCGAATCATCGGATATTGCCAACGATACTTTTTGAGAACACAATGACGGTTTATGATTGGACGCCTGGATATTTGAAATAAAATCAACAGCAAGCATTTCAGCCTTTTCGAAAGTCCGTTGCTGCGCATTTATAATTAAAGAACAGAATAATAATATAAAAAAAAGATATTTGCCCATAACTTATAAACAAGGAACATCTTTAGACAAAATGATAAAGGACTGACAGAGAACAAACATTCTTCTGCCAGTCCTTAAAAAACAAGAAATTACTTTACTCTGAAAACTTCAAGGTCATTTCTATTCACAATAACCGATTCCGGTTTACCATCAACCACTTTTTTATCATATTTGCACCTTGCGATAGAAGTGCTTGATGAACTCTGCAAATCATATATTTTACAATCCAGTACACCTGACAAATCTCCAGAGTTACTGAGACCCCAAGTTACAATTTGAAGATAGTTTTCATAACCTAAAATCGCAGGAAGATATGAAATTCCATTATTCAACTGTGCTGAATAAAAATATTCAGAACAGTTTGTCAATTCATTAATATTTGTGCTATGGTCAGAAGGATTTTTCTTTATCTCTTCAAGAATAGCCCAAGCATAAATTGCTGTTGCACCTTTTGCAGCCCAAGATAAAGTCATAAAGATATCTTTGCAGGCTGCAGCATATGTATAATACTCCTTACAATAAGTATTCTTAACTATATTCCATCCATAGTAAGTGCCATTGTTGGAATCAGTATAATATGCACAGTCAATAATTTCAGCAAGAGGCTGCGCCGAAATGCTTTTAGTTTTAAAACGGGTAGTAACAGTTTCACCTCGTTCACCATCCATAGTATAACTTACTGTCACATATACATATTCGTAGTCAGGATACAAATTATAATGGCAAGCATAATTGTTCGGATCAGGAACATTTCTGTCTTCAATATTACCGGTTGCAACTTTATCTGAGATTTCCGCAGTACTCATTTTATTGTACTCATCGATAGTAAAGAGTTTGTCATAGAAATAACGGGTATCAGTTCCATGTTCCCAGTTATATGCGATACCATCCGAGAGAATCAGTACATTTGTCGGTTTTGTATAACAGCTATACGTTTTTTCAACATTATCTTTAATCTCGTCTTCATCGCCACACGATACAAGAAGGCAAGCACTTAATGCCAAAAGCGGCATAATCATAGAAAAGAAATTAGTTTTCATAATCTTTTATAAATTAAAATTTATACCCGAAAGTAACGCCCAATGCCTGATTGAATTGAGAATAATTAGGATCAAGTTTTACAAAGCCCCTACTATACTCAAAACCTACTGTAAAACCATAAAACTCTGCCGAAATTCCCGCAATTACACCTGCGTCGAAACGCTTATAACCCAAATCACTATCAAAAATATTGAAATCCACACCATTGAACACGTCAATATCACTTCCAAATATTCCGTAAGAGAAATAAGGACCGACCTGAGCACCAATTTTTATATCATCTGTAATGCCATATTTATATGCAGCAAATATCGGAATTTGGATATATGTCATATTGATATTTCCTATGACATTGCTTGATTTAAAACCTTTTGCCACATAGTCAACTTCGGGGATAATGTAAAAATTGTTTGCGACCTCCCAATCATAAGCAACACCTACCTTGTAAGAGATGGTGGCAGATGCAGCATCAGTATCACTACCAACAACAGAAGATGTACCAATACCGGCCTTAAAATAAATGCCATTATCGTCTTGAGCACTTGTTGTCAATGCAACCATCAAGAAAAACACTGAAAATAAAATTTTTTTCATAGTAAAAGATTTAAAGATAATTAAACAAAATATTGATTAAAAACTATTTCAACCACATGAGGTTTGTTGTCTGTGTCTGTTGGTTGTTACCGAAAGCGACGCCTACAGCCATTGCTGCTTTAATACGGTCCCTTTCAAGTTGGAGAGAATCATTGTATTTTTGCCTCATTTCAAAATCAATATCCTCACGCACCTGCTCTTTGACCTCAGCCATCAATTTTGCGGCATCATCGTAACAGGCTGCATAGGGATCAATATTTGCCAACATTCCGCATACATCCAATGCAACTTGTTGCGTTTGGTTTGCACTCCAAAGAGCCTTTGCTCTGTTCAATAAAAACAGATTCATTCTATCAAGATGTTCTTCATACAAAGCATAGCCATACGACTGTGCTTCATCACCACCCTTTGAGCAGACCGGTATTGCAAGAACCATAGCTAAAGCCTCCTCGTACCTCTGTAACGAGGCTAACTTTTTAGCCTCGTTAATTATATTCTGATACTGAGTATCATAATAATTGAGCATTTTAGACTTGGCAACGGAAATAAAATCCTTTATTTCTTCAGAGTTGGCATTGATTTTTTTGAATGCGTTTATATAACTTTTGACTTCACCTTTTCCTACTCCATTGGTCGCTATATATGTACTCGCAAATTTCTTCTGGTTATATGTATCGAGAATGTATAGTGTCAATCCCAAGTTATACACAGTTTGAATTGGAGGACCTGGCAAGTTGCTCTTTTCAAGAACATCGCAATGAGCAGTCAAAATGAATGGAGAGGAAGGAGCTTCTGTAGTTAAGTTATTCTCCAAAGCAATACGGTTCAATGAATTCAACAATACATTACATGCAGATTTGGGGACATCGGCAAAATCCTCATCTAATCGTACAGATACTGGTAATACACAATCTTGCGCAAAAGATAACATGCTTTGCATAAAGCATAATAACAATAAGATATACTTTTTCATAAGTTTCAAGAATTTATTTTCCACCGAAAATTAAAAGACAACGTCCCAAACCACGATTAACGGTTTTTACAGTAATATTATATGGAGCTGCGCCTAAATAACGAGCCAAATCTCTTGCAAAGCCATAAGTATCCAAGGGCATACCATTAGACTTATACAACGGTATACGAACCTGTTCGTAATAAATCATGCTTTCAGTAGCATCGGATTTACTGAATCGATGGTTAACACAGTTGTTCGCAAGCCAGTTGTCTATCACTTCCGACAATTCATACCCCTCAAATTCTGTTTCAAAATCGACCATAGCATCCTCGAATATTCGCATATCAAGAACCACCTCACGACCATTTACAAACAAGTCATCAAAATACTCTTCCAAACGCTTAACAAATGCATCCATATGGTCTTGCACCGCCTCCTCAAGAAGTACAGGCAGTTCGGCAGAAAATGAAGGTTTGCCTGTTCCCTCTGCACCTGCAATCTGCTTATTTGAATATGCATCTATTGCACGGAGATTGTACGTAACAGAACTCTTAGGACCGACAGTATTCACTGTCCAATCAATCTCCAGGATTATATCGGCCTTCGCTGTACGGCGTAAGCGATCCAGTGGACTTTCAGCAATTGCAGCACCACTGCTTTTACTGGAAATCAAGTTATCTTCGGCCGAAAGCGATGATATACTCTTTATACTTTGCTGAAGATCTTTTAAGGGGAATCCTCTGTCAGCCATTAAAGTATTAATTCTGGATATGACAGCATTCAATTGTTTGTCTGTTGAAACAGCAGCCTTGTAATCAGGTATGTATTCAGTCATTCCTTGATTATCGAAAGTTTGCTCATAACCTTGCTCTTTACACCATGCATCACTTGGCACGACCATCAATGTCGGTTTCTTGGCCTGGCCCATTGCAAATGACGCAAACACGGCAAACAAAATAACTATTGTTAGAATTCTTTTTTTCATAATTTATTCATTTAATCAATGACATTATCATCTTGAAGACGCTTTTTTAGTTCAGAACGCAGAACACGTATAGTTAAATAGTAGTCATAACCCAATTTATCTTTAGACCTGCCTGCGGAGAATTTCTTAGTATCTCTTAGAGAAATATATTTTTTGTACTCACCATTATCGGCGAAGAAGATATTGAAATAGTCGGCATATCTTTCTTGAGCATTAACCTCTGTCACAATTGGTCGGAGAGGAGAGCCATGCACACCGTCACGTACACCGTTAAAGACAATAGCCCATACAGCATTCTTCATGGCTTGCTCTTTAGCGTCGGCGCGGTTTCGGCCATAACCATGAACGCGTAATGTAACAGAGCCATCCAATTCGGTACCCAGGCATTTTATAGTTTCCCGATTAAACACCTGCGCATTAATATCTGTTGATGTCAACAGAAAAATAGAAAATGCAATAGTCAAAAACTTTTTCATAGCATAATAATTTTTAAAACTCATATCCTACTTTTAATCCCAAATAACTATATACCACATCATTACGACGATAGTTTGTAAAAGTGCCAAGAGAGTAGTTAATTCCTATGAATATATTATTTCTTAAACCACCAAAACTATATCCGAATGTAGGACTGATAAAGAAACCATCGTTTGTAATTCCGCCGATACTCAAACTCCACATAGGAACGCCGTCACGATCATATGCTGATATAAAATTACCACGCACATGGGCAAAGATTGGCAGTCCGAAAACATTGTCTGAGAGTCGTAAATTGGCATTGTGGAGATATAAACGAGAACCGAACCCGAGACCAATACGCAAAAATTCACTAAACCTGTATCCACCTATAAAAGTCAAACTTGTATATTGCAGATTGGGTTTATGCACCATAATACTGCTACCACCCTCAAGTTCCAGAGAACACCAAAATCCAGTACTTTTTTTATATAAGTCTTCATACTTTGTCATTTCCGGTTTATCGGGCAATTTGACATCACGATATTGCGCTTGAGCATAAAAAGAACAAGCGGACACAAGCAATGAGATAACCAAAAACTTTTTCATTATGATGTAATATAGAATTATCGACTAAAAACCTGTAGAAAGAGATTTTACAAGACCTGCTTTTTCCAAATCCTTACGAAGCGAGACCTTATCAACCTGAAGAATAGCTCCGACCTTATAACCTTTTTTAGTTTTTATGCGTTCGTAAGAACCATCAACTATCGATGCGTAATTCTGACAATCTCCATCTGCAGAGAAGAAAGCATCGCAAAAAGATGCATGTTCAGTTTCAGCCACTGGAGATGTCATTGGTGGTTGATACGCACCACTCTCATTACCCTCGCATCCTCTAAAAACAACACCGTGAACGGCAGCAGACTTCAAATCGGAATCTGATACTTTTTTACCATAAACATATACTTTTACCAGTATTGTACCTTCAATACCAGAACCTGCACCATGTATATCGTATTTCAAGATATTGTCATTGACAGCCATAACGCTAACTGCACATGACAAGGCGAAAATAAGAAAACTGATTGTTTTTTTCATATTACAATTATTTGTTTTTCATTTCTCGTATTAACATACCTTTTGCAAAGTCTTTACCACTTACCTTACGGAAAGTTGTATAGCACAAGGTTGAACCAGGTGCACCTTCCTCAATGGCCATATAACGATTATCCCAAATAAGATTCTTTATAGGTTCTATTATTCCTACTCGGTTGAGCTTTTGCGTTCCATCTTCTTTTTCAACAATCTCAAGAACCTCGAATTGTGTGTCTGGAGTTATCCCTTCCTTCATGCCAATAGATGCAGTCAGCGGTTCTGTTGTCAATAATGGAGTCTTTATACGGAACTCTTCATAATTCCTCTGCAAATCAACAATATTCTCATCTATAGCACGCTGACATGCCTTACGTACCATTATAACAGGTTCGTCCTCGTTAATTCCAAGAAACGAAGTCGTACCACCACTACTTTCAACTTTGCCTACATATTTCAGTTTATAAGTTCCACGTGCATTGTCAAAGTTTGCCTTCTTAATATTATCAGGGAGTGAAGAGTACTGCTCTTGATAGAATAAGGCCGCCTGTTCATCTGTCCATTCCAGTTTATAAAGGAACGTATTTATTTTTACGCGGAAACCTTTAATTGTCTCTAACATATCTCCAAGGTTATCAGTAATATCATCAAAACTCATACCTGTAGAAATAGCCGCTACAGTACCCAAAACCCTCAAAACAGAACTGGCAGTTTTTGCACCTTTGTTCTTATCGACGTATCTTATATCATTGACCAGGACAAAAGTATTGCCTATAAGTTCTTCGCCGGCATCCTGCAACAATGCATAACCTCTAGCAGAACGCATTGCAAGTTGCTTATCGAATTCCGAAGCATTGTAGAGTCCACGTTCTTTCACCAATTCCATATCACACTGTCCTGTATAATAATCACGATTGAACCACCGGGCCACAAGACGACTCGCTACATTATTCTTCTCAAAGAATTCAGTGATATATGGATTCTCTTTTTTGCTTCCAGCGTTTCGCAACTTTTCATTAATATCCAGAACCTTAACGCTCAAATTATGATCATTGAACTTGTCCGGGACCGGAATTTGCATAAATGCCTCTTTAATTTCACTGGCAAATTGTTGTTCTGTATGATTTATCAATATTGAATAAATTGAACTACGTTTATAGTCAAAATTCTCTACTAAAGATTGAGCAAACATCTGAGTAATTGATATCAACAAAAGCAATATCATTGTAATTTTTATTCTCATATTTCCCGATTTGTTTTATTAATAATCCCAATCATCTTCACTGATTATTGAATTCAGTCCGTAGGAACGATTCGTTTTAGTTACCTCAAGAAGAATCCTTTTTTTCTCACTGGCAGTAGGTATGCGACCATCGAATTTTGTCAGTTCACTTTTAATTGCTTCATAATAGATTTCAGAAACAGGCAAATCAAAGACATAATTGTCATTCTCGTCAATAACATACCCGAAGTTCATCTTGCTTTCAGACTTGTTGAACTTTTTTATTGTCGTAATAGGTGTATTTGGACTAAAATATTGTGAATTATTTACTTGATTGTCTGCGACTTTAATAGATGGTGGAGTTACAAAAGAAAAGCCATCCTTAAAATTAGTTACATTCTTATACCCCACTACCGACAATTGATTTGTAATCAAATTATAATGATAATACAACCCATCAATTCTTTTGACCCAGAAATGCTTTTGACCATACATTATAGGAAGTGTCACATCTTCATATTCTATTGGGATAACGACTTCGTTATCTGTTGACAAAACACCCCATTTGCCGTTTTTCTTAACAGATACCAAATCAAATGAATTCTTTAAGACATCGTCGTATTCAAAAGGAATTATGACATCGCCATTGCGGTTGACACAACCAAATTTCCCTTCTTTCTTGACATTGAAAATTTCCTTGTCTGTCTTATTAAGCGGAAAATCTATTGATAAAAAACCAGATAAATGACTTATAATATTATTCTGCTCATCAAAACATCCCATGTTCCGGCAGTTGTCTTGGCTGCCCAAAGAGAACAGTTTAATGAATGTTTTATAGAATTATATCCGCTACGAAGCACATTGCCTTTCTTATCTATAAAAGACCATGTTGCACCATTTACGGGTGCTATATCTCCATTAAACTCACCATGAGTCCAAAATTCAATCTTCTCGTAAGGCGAATTAAACTCTGCAACATTAAAACTTTCTTTAGTCTTAATATTATAATATCCGCAAATCGTTTTTTTCTTCTTTGAAATATAATACCTCATCATATCACCTCTTGGTTCCATAATTGTATTATAAATATTGGGAGCGAGAAGTATCTGTCCATTGGCGTCAATGAGTCCAGCCTTAAAAATACTCAGCGGATATTTGCTAAAACCCATATAAGAACAATCGGTAATCAAAGTGTCCTTTGTATAATGATACGAATACGCAAGTCTCTTGCCTTCATATAACGCCCCCCCTTCTGCATCGAAAGAGAACTCATACAATCCTTTGTAAAGAGGGTTAATCAATATTTTTCCATGAGCATCAATAATACCATATTTTGCATTAGCCATGTATGTACCATCTTCGCTTTTGGTAGCTTTACCGCCAAGTGCTATCAAAGCCTTTCCATAGGTATTCAGTTTTGAGATATGAGAATACTTTACTGGCAATACAATCTCACCCTTGCTATTACAAAGCCCCATTTTCTTTCCACTTTTGATGAGATACATGTCTTTAGCCCACAATGAAATCTGTGAGTATTTTACAGGAAGAATCAAGTTGCCATTAATATCAAGCAGTCCAAATTTATCGGACTTTGAAACTATGGCAACACCATCATTGAATGGAAGAGCATTGTCATAAAGACATTTAACAATTTCCTTTCCTTGACTGTTAACAAAACCGATTTTACCTTTATTGTTAACAAAAACCTTTAAATTTTGAGCTTGCGTTATCGAAACCATCTGGAGAAAGAACAAGCACAAAAGAACTCTTTTGATTTTCATAGCATATTATTGCCTATAGCTCCAGATTCGGCGGTAAAAACTAACCTAAAACGGCATAAAAAAAAGACGTGGAACTGCTCTAGTCGCTTGTCCCACCCTTAGAGGCTTCTCGCATTGCCCGGTTTAGCAGAACAAGCAACGCGATAGACCACGCCCATATGCATATATCATCCTTTAATAAAAGGACGATAAGATACACACAACGGGAACATCTACGTTGCCTCATCCTTGACTAAACCTGAATTTTGCGAGAATTCCTAAAGGTCAAAGACAAGACGTAAGACGTCTTAAAAATATGTCGGAACCTTTCAAACAAAAAACATTAGTGAAAGGTTCGTTGCAAATTTAATACTTTTTTTCTTTTAAAACTATATGTGCAAAAAAGAATTAAAAAAAATGTAAATAAAAAGGCGACCCGGTAATGGGTCACTATCCTCAAGTATCATTCAAACCACGGTGTCAGAGTTTATATGCCATTGTGACACCGAAGGCCATGTGGTAGAGACGCATTTTATCATGGAATTTCGCAAAGCCACGGCTAAACTCGAGTCCAAGAGCAAAATCGCCTATATCTACTCCTAACCCCAACAGGATTCCGGCGTCGAAACGGTCATATGTGTCAAAGACGCTTTTATAGACATCGTCAGCCACTTCGATATTTGTTCCGAAAAGTCCTGCAGAGAAATAAGGACCAACTTTGGCTGTGATATCAAAGGTCTCAAAAAAGTCAAGAGCATGCACCACGCTTGTCAAATCATATTTGTATGCGGCACATAGAGGGAACTGGACATAAGCCATACTTATCCTGCTGTCATAACCGACGTTCCTGTGGCTCCTGTCAATGAATTCAAGACCGGGAATGAAATAAAAGTCATCGTATACGTTCCATTCATACAGGACACCGAGTTTGTAAGAGAATGAACTGCTGAAACCGTCGGAATGTTTTCCTGTTACAAACGAGCCGCCAAGCCCCAATGTAGCAACAATTTTATTCTTCTCGGACATTCCATTCCATGGCAGGTTTCCTACTTGGGCATTCATACCCAATGCCATTACTGACAATAAAATAGATGTAAAGAGTTTCTTCATAGCATATTTTTAAATTAAATTATCATTTTATGGACCTGGGAGGCGTTACCGAGTGCGAAGTTAAGAAAAATGGAGAGAATACACGCAACAACGAGCAAGAAACATAAGTTTGAATATTTCTCACGACTAACACAGCCCTACCAAGGAAATTCTATAGTATGCATGATATGAACGAATATTTTAAAAAGAGAGAGATGTACGGAATATATTGGTTTAGGAACTGGGACAAAGAATGAAAAACAAATTTACTTACACCTTGCCGGCATAACCAATGTCTTTACCCCCTTTATTTTTTCCCCTGCTACTTTTTTCAGTACCTCGCGCATGCGGTTCATTTTCACGGCAACGTATGAATAATCGGGGAACACCAGGATTGTGCCTACTTCGTCGGACTTCAAGCCTCCTTTTTTAATAAAGAACCCTGCGAGGTCGCCACGGCTGAGTTTGTCGCGTTTGCCTTTGCCCACATAAAGTGCTGTCCACTCCGGTGCGGGCGGCAATGTATTACGTTTGGGGAGCACATATTCTTCAAGTTCCGATGGTACAAAATCGGGCAGTTCCTTGTTCTCGAATGTCATCATATACACCGAGCCTTGGGCCTCCCAACGCGCCGTGCGCCCGTTGCGGTGCGTGAAAGTGTCGGCCGAAAGGGCACGCTGGTAGTGGACAACATGCTTAACGTCCTTTATGTCGAGTCCACGCGCAGCAAGGTCGGTACTCACAAGGATATTCGAGCAACCGCTTGTGAAGCGGTACAGTGCAAGTTCGCGTGCCTTCTGCTCCATTGCTCCATTGTAGGCGACACAGTGAAGTGAAGCCTTTGTCAGGTAGCGGTATACCTCATCGACCGTCTCGCGAAAATTGCAGAAGACGATTGCCGGTTCTCCACCAAATGAACAAAGCAATGAAAATAGTTTCTCAAGACGTTTGTCGGGAGTGGTTGTTATTGTATAGAACGATGTACGCACGACTGGTTGCCCACCACCCTGCCTATAATCGAGTCTCCGGATATCGGAAGCACCGGCAAACTGCGGTATCTCATCGGTATCGGTAGCCGAGATGAGAAAACGTGATTTAACAGAAGGGAGTTTCTCAATGAGTTTTGACATCTCGTCCATGAAACCCATTTCAA
The DNA here is from genome assembly GCA_017408685.1 of Bacteroidaceae bacterium. Classification (GTDB taxonomy): domain Bacteria; phylum Bacteroidota; class Bacteroidia; order Bacteroidales; family Bacteroidaceae; genus HGM04593. The sequence goes on from JAFQUE010000018.1 coordinate 42,194, forward strand.
GGCACTTGTCAAATTCATCTATGATGAGGTGTGTGCATTTGTCTACAGAAAAGGAAGAACGGTTCAAATGGTCGAGCAAACGGCCGGGAGTACCCACAATGAGTGATGTGGACGCACCGCCGAGCGAAGCAATCTCCTGTTCCAACGGGCGACCGCCGTAGAGTGCAGTCATTTGGAAAGGGGTTGCCATGGCACGCCACACCTCGAACACCTGACGGGCAAGTTCGCGCGACGGAAGCACTATTATGGTTTGCACACCACTGACGGAAACATCAAGGCGTCTGAGCAAAGGCAACAGGAATGCAAGCGTTTTGCCTGTTCCTGTGGGCGAGAGCAATACCATGCTGTCATTTTCACGGCAATGCTCCAAGGCTGCCGACTGCATTGGGTTAAGTTCTGTTATATTGAGCCTGCCAAGCGCAAGACGCTGCATTTCATTCAGCTTCATATCTATCTGCATTCAATGTAATAACCTCTTGTATTCCGTATTCTTTCCAGTTCCCCCTTCAATCCATTGACAAGCGTTGGATATTCAGCGGCAACATTGTTGTTTTCATCAGATTCGCCGCCTGCCATCTTATATAATTGAGGTTCTGTAGAATAACCGGTCTCAATCTTCGGCCCCCACGGAACCATTGCCGGACCACCTTTGGGTTCAATATACTTCCACCCGAACATAATGAGAGAAAGTGTGTGGTTGGCAGCCATTTCCACCGCAAATGGACGCCCGCCGTCATCGGCGCCAAGCCATGTATTCTTTTCTATCGGTGCACCGTCGGGCGAAAGGCGTTTTCCGCCACTGACACCGGCTATGCCGGCCATGACATCAAGAAAGTCTATCTGCGACACAAGCCCGTCTTTCACACCCGGTGTCTTAATCCTTGCGGGCCAATGTACTATGAATGGTACACGTGTACCACCCTCGAATGTGCTGTACTTGCCGCCACGCAACTGCCCTGTGGGAGAATGGTCGCCTACAAGTTCTTCAGCACCGTCGGCATAGCCGTCATCAAGTACAGGACCGTTGTCACTGGTGAGTATAATCAATGTATTCTCGAGCACACCCTGTTCTTCGAGCGCACGCACTATTTCACCCACGCTCCAGTCGAACTGCTTAATGGCATCGCCACGCAACCCCATGGTGCTTGTTCCACGGAACCTTTCATGCGGAAAACGGGGAACATGTACATCATTGGTAGCAAAGTACATAAAGAACGGCCGTTCACCATTTGCCTTAATAAAGTCTACAGCCTTGTACGTTATGCTGTCGGCAATATTCTCATCTTTCCACAGCGCTGTTCCACCACCCTTCATATAACCAATGCGCCCGATTCCGTTAACAATGGACATGTCATGCCCGTGCGAATGTTTGAGATTATATAACAGTTCAGGGTTATCGCGCCCGGTGGGTTCGCCTTCAAAATTCTGCCGATAACTGACATTAATCGGTGCAGAAGGGTCATAGTTGGCGACTTTTCCATTCTCGATGAACACACACGGTACCCTGTCGGCTGTTGCTGCCATAATGTAAGAATAATCGAAACCGATGTCTGCCAAGGCCGGCGAGATTTCACCGTTCCAATCCTGCTTGCCGGTCTCGGCACCAAGCCCCAAATGCCATTTTCCGAAGGCGGCAGTCGTGTAACCGGCCTCTTTGAAGACGTCGGCAACCGTATACTGTTCAGGGGTTATTATCATTGCAGCATTGCCGGCAGCCACGTCGGTACCCTGTTTGCGCCATGGATACTCTCCGGTGAGCAGAGAGTACCGCGAAGGGGTGCTGGTAGAAGCAACAGAATGGGCATTCGTAAAACGCAAACCATTTGCTGCCAGTTTATTGGCATTGGGAGTTTTAACACCCTTGGCACCATAACATTCAAGGTCTCCGAAACCCAAATCGTCGGCATAAATGAGAACAACGTTCGGGCGAGTGTCTTCGACTATCTTTCCCACGCCCTGCGCTGTTGAAAACAGCGGAGAAACAAGCGAAAGGGAACATACCGCGAATTCAATATTTCTCATAAAAACTCATTCTTGGCACCAAAAATAATCTTTTTAACCAACTCACGCAAACAAGCATGGGTATTTTTTCATTCTCTGCCATTTTGGCACGGCTTGTCACAAAACAATCCTTTTTTACTGTTTTTGTCTGCCAAAAACCGCATTGGCAAACTATTTGTTATAAGTAGAAACAGAAAAAAACACTTTGAGACATGAGCGAAAAAGATAAAGAAATTATGGACGAAGCCGCAAACATGAATGCAGGCACCAATGATGAGAATGTACAGGAGAGCACAGAGCAGGGAAACACCGAACCTGAACAGGAACTCTCAAGCGAGGAAAGGTTGCAGAATGAACTTGATGAAGCGAACGCGAAGATTGCAGCTTTGGAGGACAGGAACCTTCGCCAGATGGCCGAGTTTGACAACTATCGCAAACGTACCATGAAGGAAAAAGTCGAGCTCATAAAGAACGGTGGAGAACGCACCATAGAGTCGATACTGCCCGTCCTCGACGATTTTGAACGCGCCATAAGCAACATGGCTAAAGACGAGAAATGCGCCGAAATGCTGACAGGAGTGGAACTCATATACAACAAGTTTGTAGGAATTCTCAAACAGAATGGCCTGCAGAAAATTGAGACAGAAGGCATGGAGTTCAATACTGATTACCATGAGGCCATAGCAATGATTCCCGCGCCGGAAGAGAGTCTCAAAGGCAAGGTGCTTGACTGTGTACAGCCGGGATATATGTTGAATGAAAAAGTAATACGCCACGCAAAGGTTGCCGTGGGCGAATAACATACAAGAATATGGCAAAACGAGACTACTATGAAGTGCTTGGCGTGGACAAGAACGCGTCGGCCGATGAAATAAAGAAAGCCTATCGCAAGATAGCAATCAAATACCACCCTGACAAGAACCCGGGTGACAAGGACGCCGAGGAGAAGTTCAAGGAGGCTGCCGAAGCGTACAGCGTACTCAAGGACCCTGAAAAGAAAGCGCAGTATGACCAGTTCGGGCACGCAGGAGTGAACGGCGGTGCCGGCGGTTTCGGCGGAGGAGGAATGGACATGGACGACATATTCTCAATGTTCGGAGACATATTCGGCGGCAGGGGATTTGGAGGCTTCGGAGGCTTTGGCGGTTTCGGTGGAGGCGGAGGCGGAGGCCGACAGCAGCAACGTTTCCGCGGTTCCGACCTCAGAGTGAAGGTAAAGTTGAACCTGAACGAGATTTCCGAAGGCGTAACAAAGAAGTTCAAACTAAAAAAGAACGTTGTGTGCCCCCATTGTAACGGCAGCGGCGCCGAAGGCAACTCTACCGAGACATGTCCCGAGTGCAACGGAACAGGACGCACAATGCGCACCGTGCGCACACCGTTCGGAATAATGAACAGTGAAACAACATGCCAAAGATGTAATGGCGAGGGCAAGATTATAAAGAACAAGTGCCCCCACTGCAATGGCGAGGGAGTAATACCCGGCGAGGAGGTTGTTGAAGCAAACATCCCCGCAGGTGTTCAGGAGGGCATGGCACTCACCATGCGAGGCAAAGGAAATGCAGGAAAGCACAACGGCATACCGGGCGATTTGCAGATTATAATTGAAGAGGAGGACCACCCTACACTCATACGTCAGGAGAACGACCTGATATTCAACCTGTTGCTAGACATACCGACTGCTACACTTGGCGGCACCGTAGAGGTACCCACCATAGACGGCAAGGCAAAGGTAACAATTGAACCGGGAACACAGCCCGGCAAGGTAATGCGCCTGCGAGGAAAGGGACTTCCCGTGCTCAACGGTTACGGACGCGGTGACATAATCATAAACATCAGCATTTACATTCCCGAGACATTGTCGAAGGACGAGAAGAAGAGTATTGAGAAGTTCAGGGATTCCGAAAACTTCAGACCCAGTGTGGGAATAAAGGAAAAGATATTCCGCCGCTTCAAGAACTTCTTCGACTAACACACAAAAAGACAATATGATGACATACGAAGAGACTGTCACATATCTTTACAATTGCGCACCGCCCTTCCAGCAAGTTGGCGGTGCTGCTTACAAAGAGGGGCTTTCAACCACCATAGCACTCGACAACCATTTGGGCAACCCGCACTGCAGGTTCCGCACAATACATGTAGCGGGCACCAACGGTAAAGGTTCCACCTCGCACACCATTGCTGCAATACTGCAGGAGAGCGGTTACAAGGTAGGACTTTACACATCGCCTCACCTCATTGATTTCCGCGAAAGAATGAGAGTGAACGGCATTGTTGCGCCCAAGGAATATGTAGTGGAGTTTGTAGAGAGACACAGGGAGTTCTTCGAACCGCTGAACCCATCGTTCTTTGAACTGACGACTGCAATGGCATTCAATTACTTTGCCGAACAGGAAGTTGACATTGCAGTAGTGGAAGTGGGCCTTGGAGGGCGCTTGGACTGTACAAACATAATAACTCCGAAACTCTGTATTATAACAAACATAAGTCCTGACCACACGCAATTCTTAGGCAACACCTTGGAGGAGATTGCGACAGAGAAGGCCGGCATAATAAAATGCGGGATACCGGTGGTAATCGGGGAAACAACAGAGGCAACTGAAAAGGTGTTCCGCACAAAGGCAAATGAAGTCGGGGCTCCAATAATTTTTACCGAAGACGAAGAACCGCTTATCAGCGCCACACCCAAGGGAAGCGGGTTTGAGTATAGCACAAAGAACCACGGCATAATCAACGGAGAATTAGGCGGTTATTGCCAAGAAAAGAACGCCGCAACCATTCTTACGGCAATTGAAAGACTAAAGCAAGATGGCTACAACATAACCGAGGATTCAATACGAAAAGGTTTTACAAGCGTAACAAAACTGACCGGCCTGATGGGGCGTTGGCAAACCATTGGAGAGAGACCGCGGACCGTATGCGACGCAGGACACAACATCGGCGGCATTGAGTACATTGTAAAGCAATTGAAGGCACAGGAGTGCGATACGTTGCGCATTGTATTCGGAATGGTAAGTGACAAGGACATCACCTCCGTTTTGAAGATGTTGCCAAAGGAGGCAACATATTACTTTACCCAGGCAAGCATTAAACGCGCAATGCCGGCTGCAAAATTGCAAGAGAAAGCGGCAGCCTTTGGACTACAGGGCAGGCACTACCCTAACGTAAAGAGTGCATTATCGGCGGCAAAAACCGACAGTGCAGCAAATGATTTCATATTCGTGGGAGGAAGTTGTTTCGTTGTGGCAGACCTGTTGGCAAACCCGTAACAACATCCATAATACCTCCATTCCAACACAAAAGCGCAAAGCGGCATACGCCATTTTGCGCTTTTGCTAATTTTTATTTACGATTTCCTTTGCGGGAAATCTTTTTTTTATTTTATTTGCGGAAGAATAGTTACTAACTACCAGAAATATGAATTGTACAGAAAACAACCTTTCAGAATTGAAGGCCGCCGACTTCAAGAAGAGTATCGGCGGCAAGGAAACAGCGCTATTTATCCTGAAGAACAAGGCAGGTAGCGAAGTTGCAATCACAAACTATGGAGGCGCAATCTGCAGCATTATGGTCCCGGACAAGAACGGCAACTATGCGAACGTAATTCAGGGACACGACAGCATTGACAACCTCTTGAACAGCCCGGAACCATTCTTGAGCACACTCGTAGGACGTTACGGCAACCGTATATGCAAGGGCAAGTTCACCATTGACGGCAAAGAGTACAGCCTTGCCATAAACAACGGTCCCAACCACCTTCACGGCGGCCCCACAGGTTTCCATGCAAGAGTATGGGACGCAGAGCAGACCGACTGCCGTACATTGAAACTCCACTATCTCTCGGCCGACATGGAAGAGGGTTTCCCCGGCAACCTTGACGTGACAGTCATCTACACATTCACCGACGAGAACGAACTCAAAATCGATTATACAGCAACTACCGACAAGAAGACAATCGTAAACCTCACAAGCCACGGTTTCTTCTCTCTTTCGGGTATTGCAAACCCCACAGCGACAATAGACAATCTCATTTGCGAAATCAATGCGGACTTCTACGTACCCATTGACGACACATCAGTGCCTTACGGTTGCATTGCACCGGTAAAGGGCACTGCTTTTGATTTTACCACACCTACAGAGGTTGGTGCACGCATTGACGCCGACGAAGAGCAGATAAAGCACGGCGCAGGTTATGACCACTGCTATGTGCTCAACAAAAGGGAAGTTGGCGAACTCAGTTTCGCAGCAAAGGTAACAGAGCCTGTCAGCGGCCGCACAATGGAGGTATACACAACCGAACCGGGCGTTCAGGTATACACATCGAACTGGCACAGCGGTTTTGCCGGCGCGCACGGAGCCACATTCCCCAAGCGCAGCGCAATCTGTTTCGAGGCACAGCATTTCCCCGACTCGCCTAACCGTGCACACTTCCCCAGCGTAGTATTGTGCCCCGGTGAAACTTACAGACAGGTTACCGTATATAAATTCGGAGTTGAGAAATAAAACCAAAACAATTCATAACAAACTAAAATTTAAACAATCATGAGTAATCAAAAGAAACAATGGGGAGCCATCATAGTAATGATTGCGCTCTTCGCAATGATTGCCTTTGTGACAAACTTGTGTACACCTATGGCAACCATCATCAAGAACCAGGGACCAATCTCTAACGTGCTTGCACAGATTGGTAACTATGGTAACTTCATCGCATATCTTGTAATGGGTATTCCTGCAGGTATGCTCATTGCAAAGTACGGTTACAAAAAGACAGCCCTCATAGGCCTTGCAGTGGGTGCAACAGGTATCATCATCCAGTGGGTCAGCGGTCTTCTCGATGTTGAGCAGAACCTGGGTTTGGTGTTTGCAGTTTACCTTGTAGGTGCTTTCATCGCAGGTCTTTGCATGTGTATCCTCAACTGCGTTGTAAACCCAATGCTTAACCTCCTGGGCGGTGGCGGCAACAGCGGCAACCAGCTTATACAGATTGGTGGCGTGTTCAACTCTTCTGCTGCTGTAGCATGCTACATCCTCATGGGTGCGCTCATTTCCGACGCTACCAAGGCAAAGATTGCCGACGCTACACCGGCCCTCATGATTGCTCTTGCAATCTTTGTGGTTGCATTCATCGTAATCCTCTTCACAAAGATTGAGGAACCCGAGCAGGCACCTGTTCAGATAAGCCTCGTAAAGGGCGCCATGAAACACCGTCACTTCGCACTCGGTGCTTTGGCAATATTCCTTTACATGGGTATTGAGGTTGGTGTTCCCAACGCTGTACAGCAGATGTTGACATCAGCACCCTACTCAATCCCCGCCGGTACTGTAGGTATGATTGTTGCCGTTTACTGGTTCATGATGCTCATAGGCCGTTTCGTAGGTGCAAGTATCGGCAGCAAGGTTTCAAGCCGCGCAATGGTTACAACAGTTTCTGTAGCGACATTGGTACTTGTATTGTTCGGTATGTATGCTCCTGCAATCGACGTTCCGTTCCCGGGTGTTGACTGGGGTAACCTCGAACTCATATGGCAGGACATCCCAATGGGTATCTTCTCATTCCTCCTTGTAGGTCTCTGCACATCTGTAATGTGGGGTGCGATCTTCAACATGGCAGTTGAAGGCCTTGGCAAATACACTGCAGTTGCTTCAGGTATCTTCATGACAATGGTATTCGGTTGTGCCGTAATGATGGGTATCCAGGGTTACGTGGCAGACTTGACAGACTACATGACAAGTTTCTGGGTAATCGTATTCTGTGCAGCATACCTGCTGTTCTATGCTCTTGTAGGTTCAAAACCGGCAAAGAAGTAATCTTTTAGACCTTATATAATATTTGTTCAACTACTAAATATTTTACAACTATGGATATAGAATTTGTAAGAAGCCGTTTTATCAAGCACTTCGATGGTACAACAGGAAGCATATACGCTTCTCCGGGCCGTATCAACCTCATTGGCGAGCACACTGACTACAACAATGGTTTTGTATTCCCCGGCGCTGTAGACAAGGGTATCATGGCCGAAATCAAACCTAACGGTACAGACAAGGTTTGCGCTTACTCTATTGACGAGAAGGACTATGTTGAGTTCGGTTTGAAGGAGGAGGATGCTCCACGCGCTTCTTGGGCAAAATATATCTTCGGCGTATGCCGCGAGATGATTAAGCGTGGCGTTGACGTTAAGGGTTTCAACACTGCTTTTGCAGGTGATGTTCCTCTTGGCGCAGGCATGTCTTCATCGGCAGCACTTGAGAGCACATTCGCATACGCTCTCAACGACCTGTTCGGTGACAACAAGATTGACAAGTTCGAACTTGCAAAGGTGGGTCAGGCTACAGAGCACAACTATGTTGGTGTCAACTGCGGTATCATGGACCAGTTCGCAAGCGTATTCGGCAAGGCTGGCAGCCTTATCCGTCTCGACTGCCGCTCTTTGGAGTACCAGTACTTCCCATTCAAACCACAGGGTTACAAACTCGTTCTCTTGAACACATGCGTTAAGCACGAGTTGGTAGGTTCACCCTACAACGAGCGCCGTTTGAGTTGCGAGCGCGTTGCCGAGGTAATCAAGGCAAAGCACCCCGAGGTTGAGTCATTGCGCGACGCAAACTTTGATATGCTCGAGGAGGTTAAGGCAGAGTTGAAACCGGAAGATTACAACCGTGCAAAGTATGTTATCGGTGAGGTTGTACGCGTACTCGATGTATGCGACGCTCTTGAGGCCGGCGACTACGAGACTGTAGGTAAGAAGATGTATGAGACACACTTCGGCTTGAGCAAGGATTATGAGGTAAGTTGCGAGGAACTTGACTTCCTTGTAGACGTTGCCATCGACTGCGGTGTTACCGGTTCACGTATGATGGGTGGCGGTTTCGGCGGTTGCACAATCAACCTTGTAAAGGAGGAATTGTACGAAATCTTCATTGCAGAGGCCGAGAAGCGTTACAACGAGAAGTACGGCAAGGCACCAAAGGTGTACAACGTAGTTATCGGCGACGGTTCACGCAAAATCTGCTAACCCAACCATAACCATTCATATTGAGGCGATACCGCGGTATCGCCTCAATTGTTTTTATCATAGGACAACTCAACTGCAGGAATATTTGATATAGAACAATCATAGATAGCGGAATTGTTTTCAGCATTTACCTTTTTTAACATTATTATTTGCTTTTTAATAAAAAATAAGTAATATTTTTGTAAAAACCTTAAATAACAAATACTATGAAAAACTTATTCAAACTATTCGCAGTGGCAGTAGTAGTTCTGTCATTCGCAAGTTGTGCAACTTATCAGAAGCAGGCTCCAATTATGGGTATCAACAGCAACACAGTTAATACTTATGTCAAGGCTGACCTCGATTACAAGAATGCAAAGAAAGTTGAGGGCAAGATTGAGAGCAAGAAACTCTTCGGTTTCATCAACCTCAATTTCAACGGCGACAAGACTCTTAAGAGCACAAACCGTTATCGCAACCTTACAAAGACAGAGGCACAGGCTTTGTATCGTGCAAAGGAGTTGAATAACGTTGACATCATCCTTGAGCCAGAGTTCGAAAGAGAGACTCACAGTTGGTTCTTCGGTGCATACAAGAAAGAAGTTGTAATTGTCAAGGGTTGGGGTATCAACATCAAAGGTATTAAAGAAGATACAATGATGAACCCACACATGCCGGTAGGTGGTGGCCTTTTCAACTAATAGGAATTAGAGAGAGTATCTCATAAATAAATGTAATCTTACTCAAGGCTACGGAAACAATTCGTATTCTTGAGTAAGATTATTAATAAGATTGACATGACAAGATTAATCAAGACAACAGTACTGTGTGCCATCATGGCACTCGTTTCCCAGTTTGCACAGGCACAGTCGCCGCTGGATGGCATTTTCAAGGCTTCAGAACGTGCTCAAAAAGCAGAAGAAGCAAGGGGCAAATACAAAGTAGAAGCAAACAAGAGCATAACCATGACAAAAGTCTTTGACGGACTTAACATGGACGCGAAGAAAGGTTTGGAGGTAGCCAGCCAGTATATTGAGGAAGCATACCAATTGTGTCGTTTCTCAATTGATGTCGTTAACGATGAGAAGAACTTCGTGATAGCCAAGGGTACATTTGAAAACTTTGAGACATATTCATTCATACCTCACGAGTACATCTTCAATGCTCCAATAACAATACGTTTTGACGCAAAGGAAGGGCGCCTGCGCATGATGGCAATACTTACCACATATGAAGGCACACGCATGATGCACAATGACTATAGTCCATTCAGCGAAAACATATCAGAACTCCCGCCTGTAAACGAGAACAGCACAGAGAAGAAAAAGATGTATACTAAAGTATTCGTAACACTCTTCAATAAAGTTCAGGAACTGTTCGATGAGGCAGAAGCATTCATACAAAGTCATAACGGAATAGAGGTTGACGAAGATTGGTAAACAGAATATGGACGCCACAAAAATGTAACGTTCAGTTTTATTAATTACACTCATTAAATTAAAACAACATGAAAAAGATTATTTTATCAGCAATTACATTCTGCCTCTTTGCTTTTGGTACAGCAAATGCACAATCAGAGCAAACAGAGGCATATTTTGGTGCAGAGCAAGGCAGTTTTGCAATTACTGTTGGTGCAGACCCTGTAATCAACTTTGTTGGAAACATGTTCAACGGTACTGAGGACAACAGTCTTTCAGGACTTGGTGGCAGACTTGAAGGAAAGTATTACTTGAGCAACGCGTTCTCGGTAAAGGCCGGAGTTCGTTTCAATAACTCCAAGACAAAAAGATTTACCTATAATCCGGATGATAAGGACAACAAAGAGGTCATCAATGAAAGGACACAAGGCAGCAGAGAATTTGACATCAATTTAGGTCTTCAGTACAACTTCCGCGCAGGCAAGCGTATGCAACCGTTTATTGGCGCAGATATCTTTTATGGTAGAATAAATTCCAACTTTGATATTGACGAAGACTTCAACGCCACATGGGAAGAAATGGGATATGAAGTCAATCAATTTGACGAATATACTAAAACATCAACACCGACAAATGCTTTTGGTTTCTTTGCGAACATAGGTATTGAATACTTCATAGGCAAGAAAGTCTCAATAAGCGCAGCATTTGACCTTGGCGTATATGTTTACAACAAAAAACAGATTTCAGAGTTTAAGACAGAAAGCGACGAGTACACCGGTGAGGAAATTGACGCTAAAAACTATAGTATGAAGACAAGCAAGACTACACGCTTCGGTACAGGTTTGATGAACGGCAATATCGCATTCAATTTCTACTTCTAATCACAGACAACAGCGTAAACAAAACAGTAGCCATGACCATGGCTACTGTTTTGTTTACACAATTACTTAAAAATCTGCAATATTCTATACGGACCTCATTGAAAGCGAAATTCTCCTTCTTTTCAAGTCTACCTCAACAACCTTCACCATTACCTGTTGCCCAAGTCTGACGACATCGTTTGGAGATGACACATACTTGTCGGCAAGTTGGGAAATATGGACCAAGCCATCCTGATGGACACCGATATTCACAAATGCGCCGAAGGCTGTGATGTTGGATACAAGACCTGGGAGAACCATGCCAATGTGCAGGTCTTCAATCCCATGGACATTCGGGTCAAAGGAGAATGCCCTTGCCTGCTCACGGGGGTCAAGACCGCGTTTGTTGAGTGAATCCATAATATCGGTAAGAGTGGGCATTCCCACTTTGTCGGTAACATAATTGGCAAGGGTAACTTTCTTGCGAAGTTCGGCGTTAGAGATGAACTCTTCAAGAGAAACAGCGGAATCCTTGGCCATTTTCACAACAATATTATAGGATTCGGGGTGCACCGCCGTGTTGTCGAGCGGTTCATCACCACCAACGACACGCAAAAAGCCTGCAGCCTGTTCAAAGGCCTTGCTACCAAGACGTGGCACTTTAAGAAGTTCCTTACGGGTCCGGAAATCGCCATTGGCGGCGCGAAATTTAACAATATTCTCGGCCAGAGAAGGACCAAGACCCGATATGTGGGTCAGTATCTGCTTGGTGGCAGTATTAAGGTTCACACCAACCCTGTTCACACAACTCTCCACAACGACATCGAGCCGTTCCTTCAGTTTACCCTGGTCAACGCTATGCTGGTACTGTCCCACCCCTATCGAGCGCGGCTCAATCTTCACGAGTTCCGACAAAGGGTCAATGAGACGACGACCTATTGAGACAGCCCCGCGCACAGTAACATCCTCATCGGGGAACTCCTCGCGGGCAACGGCCGAAGCGGAATAGACCGAAGCACCGTCTTCGTTTACAGAGAAGATGTCGGCAGCAAGACCAAGATTGCGCACAAAATCTTCGGTCTCTCGCCCTGCCGTACCGTTACCTATGGCAAAAGCCTCAATGGCATAATCTTTGACCAAAGAAGTTATTATATGTGCAGCGCCTTCGCGGTCGTTCTGCGGGGGGTGAGGATAGATTACTGTGTGACGTACAAGATTTCCTTGTGAATCGAGAACTACCACCTTGCAGCCGGTGCGGAAACCGGGGTCAATGGCAAGTACCCTCTTCTGCCCTAACGGCGATGACATGAGAAGTTGACGCAGGTTCTCGGCAAAAACAGCGATTGCTTCATCATCGGCCTTCTCTTTAGCGGCATTACGTGTCTCATTCTCTATTGAAGGCGCAAGAAGACGTTTGTAACCGTCGGCAATGGCAAGTTCCATATATTCACGCGCGGGAGAGAAACGCTTGACAAGGCGGCGGTTGAGCTGCGATATTGCCTCCTCGGCGTCAACAGTGACCGAGACACGCAAATACCCCTCGTCCTCGCCGCGCATTATGGCAAGCAGGCGGTGCGATGATATACGGGAAATACTCTCCTGCCATTCATAATAGTCGGAATATTTTATTCCATCACCCTCCTTGCCTTTGATTACCTTTGATACAAGCAACCCATGGCGTGAAAAGAGACGCCTTACGACATTGCGGGCACCTTCGTCCTCGGAAACACGCTCGGCAATGATGTCGCATGCACCTGCTACGGCGTCATCGGCAGTGGGAACATCGGCACAAACAAAACCACGGGCCCTACCCTTGACGTCGTTGCACTGCTGTTGCATGATTAGGTCGGCTAACGGTTCAAGACCACGTTCGCGTGCTATGGTAGCACGTGTGCGGCGCTTGGGCCTGTATGGCAGATATATATCCTCAAGTTCAAGCGAATCGTAACAGTCGTCAATGCGTTTCTTGAGTTCAGGAGTAAGTTTTCCTTGCTGCTCTATGGTAACTATTATGGTTTCCTTGCGTTGCACGAGAGCCTTCATTTTCTCATACACATCCTTTATGTTGCCTATTGCGACCTCATCCATTGAACCGGTGACCTCCTTACGGTAACGTGCAATGAACGGCACCGTAGCACCGCCCTCGAGCAAATCCACAGTGTTTCTTACCTTGTCGGCCTGAAGGCCCAACTGCTTTGATATAATATTTATGAGCATAAACGTTGTTTAATTTGTTTTTGACATACGAAGATAATACAAAGGAGCACATAAATTGGATAACTATTTGCAAAAAGAGAATAAATTATTTACAATTCCAACAGCGAGTGCAAAAAGACGCAAGGTTGTGCAAATATTTATGAACAAGCGGCAAAATCGTCATTCAATTATATTCCACATTCAAACAAAAAGTATTACTTTTGTAACAATTTGAGGGAAGGTACACCCATAACGGGACACTTTCCGGACCATATTAGCAAATAATACCATATAACTATACCTTAAAGATATGAACAGCAAGCAATTGATGAACAGGGCAGCGGACAACATCCGTATTCTTACTGCCGCAATGGTCGAGAAGGCAAAATCGGGGCACCCTGGCGGCGCCATGGGCGGTGCCGACTTTATCAACGTACTCTATTCCGAGTTTCTGGTACATGACCCCGACAACCCATTGTGGGAAGGTCGTGACCGTTTCTTCCTCGACCCCGGTCACATGTCTCCTATGCTCTACTCTGTGCTTGCACTTTCGGACAAGTACACCATGGACGAACTAAAGCAGTTGCGTCAATGGGGAAGTGCTACACCCGGACACCCCGAGGTCAATTTCGCACGCGGAATAGAGAACACATCGGGACCTTTGGGACAGGGTCATACATATGCCGTGGGCGCTGCCATTGCAGCCAAGTTCCTGGAGGCACGTTTGGGCAAGGAAGCGCTCGGACACACCATATACGCGTTCATATCTGACGGTGGTGTCCAGGAAGAGATTTCGCAGGGTGCAGGCCGCCTGGCAGGTTACCTCAAGTTGAACAATCTTGTTATGTTCTACGACGCCAACCAGATTCAACTCTCTACACGCTGCGACGAGGTAATGTTCGAGGACACAGCAAAGAAGTACGAGGCATGGGGTTGGAAGGTAATCACCATTGACGGCAATGACTGCGACGCCATACGTGCGGCCCTCACAGAGGCAAAAGCCGAAACAGAGCGCCCGACCCTCATCATAGGCAACACCGTGATGGGCAAGGGAGCACGCCGTGCCGACGGCAGCAGTTACGAGTTCGATTGCGGTACACACGGTGCACCGCTCGGCGGCGACGCATACATCAATACAATAAAGAACCTTGGCGGTGATGTAGAGAACCCGTTCGTGTTCTTCCCCGAGGTCAAGGAGATGTACGACAACCGCCTGGCAGAACTCCGCAGGATTGTAGCAGAGCGCAAGCAGGCAAAGGCAGCATGGGCTGCAGCAAACCCGGATAAGGCACAGAAACTCGAGGATTGGTTCAGCGGCAAACAACCTGAGATAGACTGGGCCGGCATAGAGCAGAAAGCCGACGCTCCTACACGCAATGCTTCGGCAACAGTGCTCGGTATACTTGCCGAGAACTACGGCAACATGATATGTTCATCGGCCGACCTCAGCAACAGCGACAAGACCGACGGTTTCCTCAAGAAGACACATGCATTCACTCCGGGCGACTTCAGCGGTGCATTCCTGCACGCCGGCGTATCGGAACTCACAATGGCTTGTGTATGCATTGGTATGGCACTGCATGGCGGTGTAATTGCTGCGTGCGGAACATTCTTCGTATTCAGCGACTATATGAAGCCCGCAATACGCATGGCTGCACTAATGGAACTACCTGTAAAGTTCGTGTGGTCACACGACGCTTTCCGCGTGGGAGAGGACGGCCCCACACATGAGCCTGTAGAACAGGAGGCACAAGTGCGTCTCATGGAAAAGGTTAAGAACCACAGCGGCAAGAACTCAATGCTTGTACTCCGCCCCGCCGATGTAAACGAGGCAACACAGGCTTGGAAACTGGCCATGGAAAACAACAGCACCCCGACAGGTCTTATCTTCTCACGCCAGAATGTGAACAACCTTCCCGAGGGCACACCTTACGGGGAAACAAGCAAAGGCGCATATGTAATCGCAGGCAGCGACGAAGATTACGATGTGATTCTGCTTGCTTCGGGTTCCGAGGTATCGACACTCGTCGACGGAGCAAGACTGCTCAAGGCCGACGGCATTAAGACACGAATTGTTTCAGTTCCTTCTGAAGGCCTGTTCCGCACACAACCAAAGGAGTACCAACAGAGTGTTATCCCGGCAGGAGCAAAGGTATTCGGCCTCACAGCCGGTTTGCCTGTAAACCTTGAGGGTCTTGTGGGTGCAAACGGCAAGGTCTGGGGCCTGCAGTCATTCGGTTTCTCGGCACCATACAAAGTGCTTGACGAGAAGTTGGGCTTCACTGCCGAGAATGTTTACAACCAGGTAAAATCAATGCTATAAGTACACATACAATGAACAGGACAATTGGACTTGCCAGCGACCACGCCGGCTACCCGCTCAAAGAGGAAGTAAAGGAGTGGCTCAAGAATATGGGTTATGATTTTGTAGACTTCGGCACAAACAGCACCGAAAGTTGCAACTACCCCGAATTCGCGCACGCACTTGCCGAGGCAATGGAAAGAGGCGAACTCGCAACAGGTATCGCAATCTGCGGTACAGGAAACGGTATAAACATGACTCTCAACCACCACCACGCAATCCGCAGCGCACTATGCTGGATACCGGAGATTGCTGCACTTGCCCGCCAGCACAACGACGCCAACGTAATGGTAATGCCGGGACGTTTCATAAGCAGTGAAAGCGCAAAGCAGTGCGTTGAGACGTTCCTCTCTACCCCATTTGAAGGCGGACGCCATCAGGCACGCATTGACGCAATACCTGTAAAGAAGTAACATACCTTATTATAATTCTATTATTAGGGGATGACCGGAGAGGTCATTCCCTTTTTGTTTGAAAGACAACAGAGCCGCCTGCAAAAAATTGAGAGAGAGAGGGATAAGTGCCTTGCTCACATGGTCGATGTCAAGATTCAGATTTACAAGAATTTTCGTGAATTGATACCCACCTTTATAAAACAACAGCCACCATGCATGGTGGCTGTTGTTTTATAGAATGTAACTGATATTACTCTGCCTTTGCACGGCGTATACCGCGACGCTTTGGCGCCGGAGTCTCTGCAGGTTTTTCCTGCTGTACACCGGCCAACTCCGGGTCAATCATAATGCGGCCGCAGTTCTCGCAAACGATAATCTTCTTTCTCATGCGGATATCCATCTGGCGCTGGGGCGGAATCTTGCTGAAGCAACCTGCACAAGCGTCACGCTCGACATATACGATACCCAAACCATTGCGTGAGTTCTTGCGGATACGCTTGAACGATGTCAAAAGACGCGGTTCTATGTTGAGCTCAAGGTCATGTGCCTGTTCGCGGAGTTTCTCTTCCTCGGCTTTTGTCTCGGCAACGATATCCTCGAGTTCTGCCTTCTTCATGTCAAGATCCTTGCGACGCTCGTCAAGCATTGTTGTCGTGCGCTCAAGTTCCTCGTTCTTCTGCAGTTCCTGCTTCTTTGCATCGTTGATTTTCTTCTCATCGTGCTCAATAACAAGACGGTTGTACTCGATTTCCTTGTTCAAGAGATCGAACTCACGATTGTTGCGCACATTCTCCTGGTCAGCAGTATACTTCTCAATGTTTCTCTTGGCCTGCTCCATCTCCTCACGGAACGCAACTGTATTCTCATGAATTTTCTTGATGTCGCTGTTTATATTCTCGATACGTGTACCAAGACCTACAATCTCATCCTCGAGGTCCTTTACCTCAAGAGGAAGTTCGCCACGCAGAATCTTGATTTTGTCAATCTGTGTAAGGATAGTCTGCAACTCATAGAGGGTTTTCAACTTCTCCTCCACTGTGTACTCAGAAGGATCTTTCTTTGCCATTGTATTTATATTTTAAAGTTAATGATTCAATTATAGATAGCGGACGGGGTTGGTATCGACCGACGTCTTAATCACTTTCAGCCCGGGGAACTTGCCCGAGATAATCCCGTCGAATATGTCCATTGTATACTGCTCGCTCTCATAGTGACCTATTACTGCGACCGTCATCTTGCCGGCATAGTTGAAAAGGTCGTGGTAACGTGCCTCGCCTGTTATGTAGACATCGGCACCGGCGGCCATTGCAGCACCTGCAAATGAACCGCCTGCACCGCCGCAAAGCGCAACACGCTTGACACAACGTCCCGACAACGGTGTATGGCGCACACAACCCACAGCAAATTTTTCCTTTACACTATTGAGAAAATCAAATTCGCTGCACTCCTGTGGCAGTTCGCCTATCACACCGGCCCCAACGCTATCCCAAGAGTTCTTCAACGGATATATATCGTAGGCAGGTTCCTCATAAGGGTGTGCAGCAAGCAGTGCCTTTACTGCACGTCCTTTTATGTATGAAGGCATTACAGTCTCAATTCTCACTTCGTTCTCATGGTGAAGTTCGCCCACATTGCCACAGAAAGGATTGCAACCTTCACGCGCCTTGAAGGTTCCTACACCCTTGGCATTATAACTACATGAACCATAATTCCCTATCTCGCCGCAACCGGCAGCAAAAAGTGCTTCGCGCACAGCGTCGGCATGAGAAAGCGGAACATATACGGCAAGTTTCAGCAGACAATCATCCTTGGGAACAAGAATGCGTACATTCTGCAGACCGAGGATTTCAGCAATGCGGAAATTCACCCCGCCCGGAGCATTGTCCAGATTGGTGTGTGCCGAATATATTGCAATCCCGTTTGCAAGTGCCTTGAGAATGGAACGTTCTACATAGTTACTGCCGGTAATACGTTTGAGAGGCTTGAAAATTACAGGATGGTGTGACACAATGAGATTGCACCCCAATGTGATAGCCTCGTCAACGACAGCCTCGGTCACATCAAGACACAATAAAACCCCTGCAACTTCCGCTTCTGTCAACCCAATCTGCAATCCGGCATTGTCAAAATCGTCTTGCAGCGGCAGAGGCGCGAACATTTCAAGGGCATTCGCTATATCTTTTATCTTTACCAAAATGATATAAGGATATTTCCGTTTGCGAAGATACTAATATTTTTCCATTCAGCAAAGCGATGGGCACCTGTTATGGAACTTTTTTGATTTCTATTCTATTATCCTTACCGTTGTAGCATACCCCATCATCATCAATGAAAGAATTCAAGGCACCGCTGCAGGAGAGTTCCGCTACACTGCCGGCAACGAACCGGGTTTCGTGCATGAGCCACAATTTATCGACAAGGTTCAAGGCTATATCAAGGTCATGTGTGGAAACAATAACGGCTTTCCCTTCTGTAACGGCCAGGCGCTTCAGCATTTGCATTAACTTCACCTTGCTCGGGTAATCGAGGTAGGCGGCAGGTTCGTCAAGCATTATGAGCGGAGTCTGCTGTGCAAGCGCCTTGGCGACCAAGCATTTCTGCCGTTCGCCGTCGCTGAGCGTGAATATATCACGCTCGGCAAAACGCTGAACATCCATTTTCTCCATTGCCTGCTCCACAACCAACCTGTCTGCATTTGTGAGCATACCTAAGAAATTGGTATAAGGGGTACGCCCCAAAGAGACCAGTTCCCTCACACTCATATTGGCAACAGGTATTGTACCGGTGAGCACCACAGACATTTTTTTTGCCAACTGCGGCATTGATAGCGATGAGATATCCTCACCGCAATATCTTATGCAACCACCAAGCGGTCTGTTATACGCCGCAAGGGTACGCAGAAGTGTCGATTTGCCGGCACCGTTCCTGCCTACAAGTGCAACAAGTTCACCTTTGCCCAGTATGGCATTAATGTCGCTTGCAACAATTGTTGATTGTCCTTTCGACTCATACCCTATCGTAAGGTTCCTTATGTCGAGAGTGACGCCATCCATCACTTGTACTCCATCCACTCGTTGAGTTGCTCAAGGATTCTGTTCTTCATATCCTCGGGCATGTTGAGTATGCGTGCAGTATGACTGCCACCGGGCTGTATAAAGACCTTAATATTTTCCTTGTTGCGGTCGCGGAGCCAGGTGATACCGCTTGCTGTCCAAGGGTCAACCTCACCATAGACAAGAATCATCTTCGGGTCATTCTCGGTATAAAAGTCAGTAACGAAACGGTAGTTGCTGTCATCGAACTCGACATCGGCGAATTCTTCAGGCAGAAGCACTCTTTTGAGGTAACCCTCAATCTCTTCCTCGTTCACATACTTGCGGAAAGGTTCGATATTGTAACCGTAGTAACCGAAATCCTTTACGGCCTGTACAAAGAAGGACTCAATTTTGTTCTCTGCCGCAAAATAGTCCGGACCACACATCTTGATGAAATATTCGACTATGGTCTTGTCGTCAGAGTCAAGTGCCGGAATTGTGCTTGTAGGAGTACCCCACTGCCACATTGAGAACTGGTACTCAAGAACAAGAAGGTCATATATTGTTGATGTTGGCACGCGGAATGTAAGGTTCTTGCTGAGGCAATATTCGTCGAACATGGGCAACAGACGCTCCTTGCGCTCGAAGAGTTCGCGCTGGAAGTTGCGGATGGCGTCGCGGTTGGCCTTTGTTGATACCTGCTCAAGGAAAGACTCGTGACGGCCATCCTCGACAGCGCAACTCAACGGACCGACATAAGGAACTGAGACGTCAAGGTCCTCGGGATAGTATGCACGAAGGAATATTGACGTTGAACCACCCTTGCTGATACCTGTAGAAGCCCACTTCTTATTGTAGAAAGGCTTGAAAGTTGTGATAATCCTGTGGTAGTCCTCCATTGAGTTCTCTATAGTCAGGTAATCCCAGTTGCATGGTTCGGGAGTCGACTCAAGGAAATAACGATGTTCTACAAAGATGATGTTCGCGTCCATAATCTTTGTCAACTCCTCCATATATCGTGGACTGCTGAATGCATAGTCTGCGCCATAGCCCTCCGTAACGATTACCACAGGACGGTCATAACCGCGATGTCCCAACATCACACGTTGTTCGAATGTGCCTGCAGCCGGATTGTCTGTATCAAGCAGCTGGGTAAACTTCATGAGATAGTACCGGCGGGTGGTGTCGGCCTTCTCAAGTTTCTCGAAACTCTTCACGAACTCAATGCTCTTGAGCATTTTCTCTATCTCGTTCTGCTGCGCTGCAGCCGTGAATGCCACAAGCAGGAACGTGAGCAAAAAGGAATACTTTTTCATATACTTCAAAAATTATCTGTCAAACTATTTGAACGGCAAAGGAAATCCCCGCACATTATTCCACAAAATTAAGCAAAGTTAAGCAGAATGCAAAATTTAGGAATCGGTTTAAGTACTCAAAACTGACATATCCTATTGAAGTTACGTCTATTATCGCTTTTTGCGTTCAAAAAGCATTTGCATTGCCGACAATTTATGTCATTTCAGCAACCTTGTGAAGAAATACCGTTGCTACATTTGCAGCAAAAAAAGATGAAAAAGAAAAAGATTGTTTTCAGTTCTTCGGGAGGCAAACCGGCAATGCTGTTCCTGAGGCACATCACCGAGTGTTTCGGCACCGACGAGATTTGTCACATTGCAAAAATGATTGCAATGGCATGCCGTGAGACAAATTTTCATGTAAGCGCCATGCTTTGCGAAGAGGGAATTGAATTGAAAGGTACACCGCCGGCCTGTGTGGAGTATGATGGCGGGACAATTGCCATTACGGCAGCAAACACAAGAGTAGAAAACACAACATTGATAATCGATTAAGAAACAAAAAGAGTTATGGCAGGAATAAACAAGATAAGAATAGGTAAAAATGAGTATTACATTACACCGGAAATAGGCAGCGGACTCCAGTTTGGGACAGACATTGAAAACAGCCACATGATATACATCAACATTGGAGAGGCAAAGAGCAACAACCCTTCATTGCCCCCGACGGGACTGAATATTGACCACTTGGGATTCCAAATCGACTGCGAGAAATTCAAGGCATTTCTCATCGCATTAGGTTTCAAGACTGAATAAAAAGATGGTAAGCATTGTCATAACAGCCTACAATGTGGAAGAATGGATTCGGGAGTGCGTGGAATCGGCTCTTGGACAGACATTCAAAGAGACAGAAGTTATTGTTGTCGAGGATTGCTCAACCGACTCTACACGGGATATCCTTTCAGATATCAATGACCGGCGCTTGAGAACACTGTACAACGACACCAATATTGGCGCAGGAGCTTCACGCAAGCGAGGTATAGAGGCCGCTCATGGTGAATACATATTACTGCTCGACGGTGACGACTGCTTGGAAAAGAATTTTATAGAAGAGTTGTACAACGAGGCGGTAAGGAACGACGCCGACATTGTCAGCGGCGGCATAACAATAGTACATGCCGACGGACTACACGAAACATCATCCTATGGGAACTGTATTGCAGAGGGTGAGGATAAAATCCTCAAATTTTGGGGCGAGAAGGTGGTATTCATGAACAATAAACTTATAAGGCGCTCACTACACCGCAAGGTACCCTATTGTACACGTCGTTTCATAGAGGACACACCTGTAATAATCCCCATGCTCTACCATGCAAACAAAGTTGTATACACAAGGAACTGCGGATACCATTACCGCATGAACGACGGAAGCCTCACGCACAGGGCGACACCCTTCAAAAAAGCGCTGTTCCGCGCCTTGTGTGCCGAGGATATAATCTCGTTCTTTGAGAAGGAAGATATGGGATTCCTGAAGCGAATGCCTTTTGCAACGGCATATTCGCAATGCATTAGAGCAATAAAGGAATGCCACCCCACACCCCTTATGGTTGAACCCTACAAGGAGGAGTGGATTGAGTTCACAGTAAAACTCATGGGAAGGTTAGGAGAGAAATGAACAACAAAAAAGGAACCCGCGGGTTCCTTTTTTGTTGTTCAAGATTGATTATCAATAGGCAGGAGCCAAGTTATTGCGCTCGATATCCTTGAAGTAGTTCACAGTACCCACCTTGAGTTCTGCTGTTGCAGCGTCATCGCAAACGATTATACCGCTCTGGTGCATTTGGAGTACGCTGATTGTCCACATCTGTGTCACACTGCCTTCAACTGCATGATAGAGAGCCTGAGCCTTGTTGTGACCATTCACAAGGATAAGAACCTCCTTGGCATCCATAACAGTACCTACACCAACAGTAACGGCTGTCTTTGGAACCTTGTTTATGTCATTGTCAAAGAAACGTGAGTTCGCAATGATTGTATCTGTTGTAAGAGTCTTGATACGTGTACGTGAAGCAAGTGAAGAACCCGGTTCGTTGAACGCGATGTGACCATCGGGGCCGATACCGCCAAGGAAGAGATCGATACCGCCGTAAGACTTGATTTTCTCCTCGTAACGTGCGCACTCGGCAATGAGGTCCTCGGCATTACCGTTGAGGATGTTTACATTCTCCTTCTTCACGTCTACATGGCTGAAGACGTTGTTCCACATGAAAGAGTGATAACTCTCGGGGTGCTCCTCGGGAAGACCTACATACTCATCCATGTTGAATGTAACCACGTTCTGGAAACTGACAATACCCTTGTTGTAAAGGTTAATCAACTCCTTATAAGTACCCAGAGGAGTTCCACCTGTAGGCAATCCAAGCACGAAAGGTCTTTCGGCTGTAGGTTTGAAATCGTTGATTTTCTTTGCTACATAAGAAGCAGCCCAGCATGACAACTGCTGATAGTTTGGTTGAATGATTAAACGCATAATAGTTGATATTTAAAAGTTATAGTATCCTATTTTTTCAAGTTTTTCAAACTGGCGGTCCATTTTCATGAACCGCGGGACCTTGATGTTCTTGCCATTTATTAAAGTATCCTTATGGAATGCCATCACCAACGTTCCGTCATAGTCGGTAAAGAGCGAAGCACCACCTGCATTGCCCTTCACGAGCGGTTGCGGTTCGGCCACCCATGGTCCATTGAGCCAATGCCCGAGTTCATTTGTCGTATATGCCACCGCCACAACACTCTCCTCGCCGTCATACGCTGTAAAAAGCAGACCGGCAGCACCGGTATCGGTAACAAAGAGATATGGAGCCTCTATCGGCCTGCCGTCTTTTGCAACATCAAGGGCATTGTCGGCGCCGCTGAACATGACATAAGACTCACCCATTCTCTTTTCCATATCCTTGGTAAAGCGTATTATCCTCAACACACCACCGGGTTCATTGGAGTCGCTGTATATCATATACCCGGCATCCATCTCATCGGTACAGAAAGTAGGATGACCGGCAACCTCAAGGCTATCGAGCAGCATACCCTCACCGGCTACGGGGATATACGGACCGGTTATCTCATCGGCCGTAAAAACAGCGCACGAGATATGCCCCGATGTCTTGTCCTGTAATGACGCCATATAACAATACCTGCCATTATGGGCATGAATCTCCGGTGCCAAGATTTCAGAATCCTTGCCATACCAAGAATCATCGGACACACGCAACACGTTATACGGACCGGTCCATGTCCTGAGGTCACTGCTTGTCCACATGTAACCACCGTCACCTATCATATAATAGATATTTGACTTGCGCTCATACCGGACAAACGGATTCGCAAGTTCCATGGTATCGACAGCAACCACACGTGCAGGCAAACTGTCAGGAGTCGCAAATTTCCATTCTACTTCACAAGCACCGTCGGTACCTCCACCACCCTGCCCGGCACACGAAACCATGGCAAGCAGCAACAACAGATATGGAAAAATTCTTTTTTTCAACCCTAAAACATATTTATTCGTAAAGATAAGCATTTTTAAATTAACCAAGCAAGTAAAAAAGCAAAGAAAAGCATTTTATTTTCACAAAAAGAACGCGAAGATAAAAAAGCAGTTCAAAAGACAGTTTGAATATCAAAAGAAATATCACTTATAAAAAGCGTATATTACATTTTGCTGTATCCGATATTCAAACAATTTCTAAAATTATATTTTTTTGACAGTAACAGCAGTGTAACACCGTGCGTTCATTTGTTTAACAGACAAACCAAAGTTTTTATCGGTATGAAAAAGGGAAAAATTTATCTTGTTCTGTTTGTTCTGTTGTTTACGGGAATCTCACAACTCGCTGCTCAAGAGAAGAGAATGACCCGCAAGGAGAAAGAAGCCGCATGGCGCGCCGAACGTATGAAGAAACGTGCGCTTGAAGAGCGTGAGGTAGCCCACAACGATTCCGTCGCATTCATGCAAGCCGTCAATGCCTTGAAGAACGGTTCATGGGCTCTTGAAGCCTCGAACGTGACATTCGACAATGGAGTCACCCGGTTTGTCACCGAGAGTACCAACTTCGTTTCGGTAAACGAGGGTCAAGGCGTTGTACAGACAGCATTTGACAACAGCAACATAAGTTCGCCTAACGGGTTGGGAGGTATAACACTCGAAGGTCAAATCAGCGGTGCAGAGATGAGAACAGACAACGAAGGCAACATATACCTGAACTATGCAATCCAAAGCAACGAAATATCGGCAACCGTAAGCGTTGTCATAACTGCCAATACCAACCAGGCCACAGCAACCGTGAACCCCAATTTCAGCAGTCGCCAGATGACGATGAGCGGATACATCTATCCTTACAACTCGGCAGGTATAATCGAAGGCAGTTCGGGCTACTACTGACTGAACAGCAATGTTTCGCCATCGTGGCGCTGGTACTACTCCACTACGTACCGTCCCGGTTTCCCGCCGCCTCCAATGTGGAGACCGCGGCCACCCAGACCGCCAATGCCGGCACGCCCGCCGGGATTCGGACCGCCAGGCATGGGAAACGGCAACCGTCCGCCGGGATTCGGAGGCGGAGGAGGCAACACACGGCCACCCGGGTTCACAAGATAGGAAACAATAAAGGTCACGTGCGCGCACGTGACCTTATAGTGTATATGAAGTACTTATTTACTCTTCGGCAGGTTTCATGTTCGTGTAGACATTCTGCACATCGTCATCCTCCTCAAGACGTTCTACAATCTTGTCGATAGTAGCACGTTGCTCCTCGGTAACATCTTTAAGATCGTTAGGAATGCGTGTGAACTCACTGCCTGTAATCTCAAATCCCTTCTCCTCGAGTGTCTTCTGTATGGCACCGAAAGACTTGGGGTCGCCGTAGATTGTGATTTCATTCTCCTCTTCATCATATTCATCCTCTACACCGTAATCAATGAGGTCAAGAATCAATTCGTCCATATCAAGTCCTTCCTGTTTGGTGAATGTGAACACACTCTTGTGTGTGAACATGAAATCAAGACTGCCCTGTGTACCCAGTGTACCACCGAATTTGTTGAAGACTGCGCGTACATTGGCAACGGTACGTGTAGTGTTGTCGGTTGCGGCGTCAACAAAAACAGCAATACCGAAAGGACCGTATCCCTCGTATGTAACCTCCTTGTAATCTTTCTGGTCCTTACCCATCGCGTTCTTGATAGCGCGCTCGATATTATCCTTCGGCATGTTCTCGCGCTTCGCGTTGGCAATAATCGCTCTCAAGTGTGAGTTTGTATCGGGGTCAGGACCACCTGCCTTCACGGCAATTGCAATCTGTTTTCCCACACGGGTAAATGTACGTGCCATGTTACCCCATCTTTTCAGTTTCGCAGCTTTACGGTATTCAAAAGCTCTACCCATAGTATAAATTTATTTAGTTATTATTACCTTAATTAATATTATCTCTGTATCGCGCCCAAACGCTTCTGGAAGTTCTCCATGAGGCGTGCCATTGTCTTGTCTATAACCTTGTCATTAAGTGTCTGATTGTCATCCTGAAGAATGAAACTTACAGCGTAACTCTTCTTGCCCTCTTCAAGGTTCTTGCCCTCGTACACATCGAACAAGGTAACAGCCTTCAACAGTTTCTTCTCTGTTTCACGGGCAACCTGCTCAATCTGTGCAAATGTCACATTATTGTCAATGAGCAATGCAAGGTCACGTTTCACTGCCGGATACTTGCTTATTTCGCCATAGCCTATTTTGGCGTTCTTCACAGCCTTCATCAGTTCTGTCCAGTTGATATCGGCATAAAGCACCTCGGCGTCAATGTCAAAACGCTTGGTAACCTTCTTGCGCAAAATACCGAGTTGTGCAATAACTTTCTTGTTGC
This sequence comes from Bacteroidaceae bacterium, assembly GCA_017408685.1. Lineage (GTDB taxonomy): Bacteria > Bacteroidota > Bacteroidia > Bacteroidales > Bacteroidaceae > HGM04593. Next base: position 68,660 of record JAFQUE010000018.1, read on the forward strand.
TCTGCGCCTGAACCTGTATTGCAGCAGAGAATATATCATCGCTGAATGTTGTTACCAAGCGCATACCGGGTTTAAAGCCCAAGCGGTCGAATATATGTTCAACAACAGCCTTGAGGTCATAGACCGACAAAGGACGCCCGGCCTCAATCCATGACGAAGCGACATTATTCCCGGTCATCCACAAGGCAAGATGATTGCTCTCGCTGTAAGGACTGAGGATTTTTTCCTCCACACGTTTTTCCGCTTCAAAGCGGTAGCAGTTGCCGAACTCAAAGAAACTCAGGTCAGTAAACTTGCGGCTCACATTGCGCTGTATGCTTTCAAGACCGCCGAACAGCATTGTCTGACGCATAACGTTGAGGTCGTTGCTGAGCGGGTTCATAAGGCGCACAAGATTCTCGCTCTTGAAACTCTCGAGACCATCATAATATCCGGCAGCAATGAGCGAGTTGTTGAGGATTTCATTGAAACCGCAACCCACCAACTGTTCTGCAACAAGGTTCTGCAGTTTGTGAGACTTGTCCTCGGCACCCTTTGTTATTATTGACGAATGCAATGTATTGTCAAAATTCACATTGTTGTAGCCATAGATACGCATGATATCCTCGACAACATCACAAGGACGCTGCACATCCACGCGATAAGGAGGGACAAGAAGAGAAAGTCCCTTCTCGCTCTCGCCGGCAATCTTCATCTCAAGTGAGGTAACGATGTTCTTTACAGTCTCGGGGGCGAGTTCAACACCAATGAGACCATTCACATAACTATACTCGAGTTCGACCTTGAAATCTTCAACCGGTTCAGGATATATATCCTTTATTTCCATTGATATTGTACCGCCGGCAAGTTCCTTGATGAGCATTGCGGCCTGCTTGAGCGCGTAGATTACGCAGTTGGGGTCCGTTCCGCGTTCATAGCGGAAAGAGGCATCGGTCTGCAAACCATGACGGCGCGCAGTCTTGCGCACCCATGTGGGGTGGAAATAAGCGCTCTCAAGGAACACATTCTTTGTCTCCTCGGTAGTTCCTGACTCAAGACCGCCGAACACACCCGCAATGCACATGGGTTCCTCGGCGTTGCATATCATGAGGTCACGTTCCGACAGTTTACGCTCTACACCATCGAGAGTAACAAAAGGAGTACCCTCGGGGAAAGTGCGCACTACAACCTTGCCGCCTTTGATTTTGTCGGCGTCGAAGCAGTGCATTGGCTGACCGTATGCATGGAGTATGAAATTTGTGATGTCGACGATATTGTTGATTGGGCGTATGCCTATAATCTGCAGTTTGTTCTTTAGCCATTCAGGGCTCTCCTTTACGGTTACACCCTTTACGGTAACACCGGCATAGCGCATGCAGGCCTCGGTGTTCTGCACCTCAATATCAATTTCAAGAGAATTGTCATCGACCTTAAAGCCGTCGCATGAAGGACGCTGCAGAGCGCTGCCGCCCTTGTTCTGCATGGCATAAGCATAAAGGTCGCGTGCAACGCCGTAGTGCGAACATGCGTCGGCACGGTTTGGAGTTATGTCCACACCAATAAGATAGTCACTCTTTATGTTATAGTACTCCTTTGCAGGTGTTCCGGGAACAGCGTCGGCCGGCAGAACAATAATGCCGTCATGGCTGTTGCCGACACCTATTTCGTCCTCGGCACAAATCATACCGAATGATTCTGCGCCACGGATTTTTCCTTTCTTTATTGTAAAGCACTCATCACCGCTGTAGAGTTTGGTACCGATGGTTGCAACAACAACCTTCTGACCCGCAGCCACATTAGGCGCGCCACACACTATCTGCACGGGATTGCCGTCACCAAGATTCACTGTTGTTATATGCAAGTGGTCACTGTCGGGATGGTCTACACAAGTGAGAACCTCACCTATCACCAAACCTTCGAGACCACCTTTGATTGTCTGCACCTCCTCAACTCCGTCCGTTTCAAGACCAATGGATGTAAGGGCCGCAGAAACTTCCTCGGGTGTCATGTCGAAACCGACATACTCTTTAAGCCAATTATAAGATATGTTCATATGTTATAGTTTTTATATACTGCAAAGGCATGGAACATAGTGATGTACACACCTCATCACTTCAGGCACACCAACACTGTTCCTCAAAGGCATAAGCATACATTTACTGCCCGCTATATTCCAATTTGCAAAATTACACTTTTTTATTTAAAAAATACGGTTCTCGGAGCAAAAAAGGTGAATTTCTGCATTTGAATCAACTCGTCGCGCGAAAAGATGCAAAAGCGCATTCGTTACTCACTAAAGTTCATCAAAACCTATTCAGTGTTTTCATCAAGGAATAGTCGAGATGACAAATACGCCAAATTACAGTACTAATTGTTATATCCGCGAATTGTTATACCGAACTCAAATTAATCTTTTTATTTCCTTTTCCGTGCCGTGATATGAAAACAGGCCTGTTTCACTTCATGCTTGACAAAGCAGCGGCCATTTATCTTGAGGTCGCGGAGCACTTCGCCAAGCACAGCAATAAGGTCTACATCGCGGGCGTCCGGGGCATTCCTGTCAAGTTTTACAAATCTCTTGTACGAAATGTCGAACGTAGTACCGTAGCAGTGCACCGAACGTTGCGAAGCATTCACATTCCTTTTTGAAAGACTCTTGACATCGGCGTCGGTCCTGAGTACCGAGGTTACTACAACACTATAAGGAGCAAGGTGCTTGTTGCGCAAGGAATCCTGAAAATTAACGCCAATCTCATAGAGCAGGTCGGCAGCCTCCTTCACAAGATAAGGTGTAGAATGCGTGAGGCGGTCAACCACATAGGGTTCAGGACCCACGAATCCCATATTGGAGCATACAAGATAGAGTTTACGCGAGGCGTTAGGAATGCCGGCACGTGAAGCAAGCGGTTTTATACCAATCTGCTGCGCAGCCGCAAGATGTGTGTCGTTCATGTCATTGAACTCCTTGCGGCGGTTCCAGTACACTATTTTGTTTGGTTTGCCGTCGAGAGGTACGTGTTTGTCTACAATGGTGTCATCCTGTATTTCAAGAATATCCGGTTCAAGGACTTCTGCTTCCATTCCTGTATCAGACTGCTGCACCGGAATATCTCCATCACATCTGTTGTCGTTGCAACGACCAACGCAACGCACAAGTGCATACAATGAGAGTATCGAAATTATCGCAATAAAGACTTTATTCTGTAAGTGTTCCATAGTTGACGCGAAGATACAAAGAACTTGCGTAAAAATGGAAGCAGAACAATTAAATTTCTGAAAAAAGTCCTATGCCCAAGGGTCATACCTGCCGTCTTCCTGCCCAAGGTCGCGCCTTACCAACCCACCTGTAAAATTGTAGATTTCCTCGAATACATTCTCAACATCTTCCTCTGTGTCAAAAGAATGGACATCGTATTTATTGTCCTCCATGGCTATGATTACAGCACCTCTAATCTCGCATGCGTTGCCATAAAGCATTGTAGCCACGGTGTTATCGTCAAGGTCTTTAGCCATGCCCCAGCGGTCGACATACATGGTCACCTGCTTGTCCAGGCGGCATGCCTTTGTTATCCGGGTGAGCGGATTTGAGAAGTGGACAGCGTCGAGCCCATCGGCACCTATGAGTTCAGCCATTTGAGCGGAAGACATTGCATTGACATCGGCTTCAACAAAATCCACAAAGCCTGAAGGCTGTATCACAAGCACTGTGGGTACGATTTCTGTCTTCTCCCCCTGCTGTCCGCCGGTTTCCTCATCGGAAACATCGACATTGTCGGACTCATGCATAAGTTCCCATTTAGGACGCCATATATTCTCAATCTCATCGCCATAACCCATTGCTGCAAGTAGTTCGCTGTTTTCAATCACCTTGTCAACCATTGCTTCACTGCCATAGCGTGCCCCCATGAGCATGAGTTGTAATGTATTCTCTTTAGAGATACGCATATCTTCGGGAACAAAGTCATTGAACTGCGGGTTTTCCATAATTTCAACAAGAAGTTCGCAACAGTATCTATCACGCAATACAACTCCTTTCTTTGCAATCTTTATTGCACGGGGCACATCAAGAGGGAATCCCATTATAGAATATGCCAAGTAACTCGCCAGGGCATAGGCGCATAATTCATCGCCATACAAAACGCCCCATTCAAGATTCTTATTCAGGCGTTCGTGTATCTCATTTTTCTTCTCGTCATCAAGTTCATCCCATGTGGCCTCATGTTCATAGCCCAAGATATAACACGGGGCAACTCTGCGGAATATACCTTCTTCCATCAACGCTTCATAATATTCCACATTACCAAGATTATAATATAAGAAAGCAAGAGAGTCGATTGGAGCATAGTACCCATTATGGATACACTCTTCGTAAGCGGCAATAGCGTCATCATATCTCTCCTCGGCCTCATAGTACCAACCAAGTTGTTCCCTCCACATGAGCAACGCACCGGGAGCCTTGGCCTCCATTTCGGCCTCAGCAATAGCCGCAGCCCTGTCGGCAGGCATGTTCCTTCCATAGAAGAGGTCACTGTTTCTCACAAGCCTTGCAAGTTCGCTACCCTTCTCTATTGCTGCAGCGTTGAGTTCCCGTGAAAGATTGCGGTCAAACACCAAGGTATCCTTTTCTGTATCGTATGCCTCGCCATAAAGATACATCCTTGACAACATATACAAAGCATCGGCAACGCCATTGTCGGCAGCATACTTGAAAAGTTCTGTTGCCGTCTTCAGTGATTCCTTGTCAAGGTGTGTACGGTAGAGCCATTGGGCATAACCATACTTGCCATATGGGTCATCACTCTCGCGCAGAGTATCAACCATACTATCGGGCAAAGCCCTTACATCCAATTTGTTTATGAAACGCTTGAGATAGTTCTTGTCATGAGTTATCTCAAAATCTTCCGGAATGTCCAAATCGGGAGTGTATTCATATTTAGGATTGTCATCGACCCACCACCCCGAATAACTTTGGAGCCACACGTCTACATACTCTTTATATGAACCGGACTCATGCGCCGGATGGACAAGCCTGCCAGCATTGTCATAATCGCCCTCCTGATACCACTCCCAGGGTTCTACAGGGTTCGGTTCAGTGGTCAGTTCACACAACGTACCAAAACCATGCCGTTTGCCATGAACAAACAAACCGGTGTACATGTACCGGGGGCCTTCAGATGTATGATACTCCATATTGCCGTAACCATGCGGCAAACCATTTTCATCTTCAGGACCACTATATACCTTCTTCTCAAACATTTTTTCTTCGGGCAATTCCATACTCTTTCGTTTACTGGTTGATATTCTTCTCACAAACGTACATAATTAATAGTCCATTTACAAGCAGTAGTGGTATTTTTATTGTAAAAATAATTCACATAAGTACAGATTCAACATTTACCCCTGCAAATATTCACATATTAAAAAATATTATTACATTTGCCAAATGAAGAAAACACAAATCAATTTATTTATAATTATGAAAAAGATTTTACTTCTATTCTCGTGCCTTATGGCAGGGATTGCCTGGTGTCTTGCCCAAGGGTTCCCTACAATAAGCACAGACGATGAGGTCAAGTGGTATCTCATCCAGTTCATGAACGGTGGGAATGCCATTACTGCAGAAAATGCAGGAGCGCAGATAACCACCGCTACGGCAACAGGCAGCGACGCACAGTTGTGGAAAGTCACAGGTGACGGCACAAATGGCTACACCTTGACAAACAAGAAGGGATATACCCTTTATGTGAGTTCAGCAGCAAAAAACCAGATGGTAAATGCCGCAACAAGCGCCCCAGGTGTGAGCAAGTTCTTTATAAACGCCACAACCAACAGCACATACAGTGGCGGTTACGAGATTCAGCCAAAGGGCAACACAGCCATTTCTATGAACCTTTGGGGTGGCCCGAGCGAGAACCGCGGAGTCGGTCTTTGGGACAATGGCGACGAGAATAACCCTGTACAGTTTGTAGAGTACAGTGTATTCGAGAACCTCGGCAGCATATCAATCATCCCTTACCCTGCCGAAATGACTGTAAGCGAAGGCAAGTTTGCCATTGCATCACTCAGCGCTATCACATACCCGAGCGAGGAGACAGAGAAGTATGTCCGCGATTTTGCAGCAATGCTTGCAAAGACATCAGGCACCACACTTGCCGTAAAGGAGAGCGGTGCCGAGGCTGCAGCAGGCGAGATATGGCTTGCTGTTGACGCTTCACTGCCGACCGAAGGCTACACGCTCACGGTAAACGGGAACGGCATTGAGATAAAAGCCGCCACCAAAGCAGGATTCTTCTATGCCATGCAGACTTTGAAGCAACTGCTTCCACGAGACCTCTTCGGCGAAGAACTGAACAGCGAGGCAAAATGGGAGATTCCTTTCGTTACAATTGCCGACCAGCCACAGTTCGGCCATCGCGGTTTCATGATGGACGTTGCACGTCACTTCTTCGACAAGGACGAGGTGAAGAAGGTGCTCGACATCATGGCTCTTTACAAGATGAACCGCCTACACTGGCACCTCACCGACGACCAGGGCTGGCGTATTGAAATTCCCGAATACCCATTGCTCACTGAGATTGGCGCTGTGCGTTCAGGTTCTTTCACAAGCCCGGGCGACGGCAGCAAGTTCTTCGATGACACAGAGTATGGCCGCGGGATGTATTTCACGCAGGATGATTTGCGCGAGATTGTGGCATACGCAGCCGAGCGCAATATCGACATCATGCCCGAGATTGACCTCCCCGGCCACATGGTTGCAGCCGTGACATCATACCCCGAATTGAGTTGTGACCCCACAAAGGAATATTCGGTACGCCTCGACGGTGGTATATCCAAGGATGTCCTTAATATTGGAAAGGACGAGACAATCGATTTCCTTAAATGCGTACTCGACAATGTGGCGGAAATTTTCCCGTTCCCATACATACACATCGGCGGCGATGAGTGCCCCACAGACCAGTGGCAGACAAACGAGGACTGTCTGCGCCGCGTACAGGAAGAGGGCCTTGCCGGTGTGCACGAACTCCAATCATGGTTGGTTGAGGAACTTGGCACATACCTGAAGGAGAAACACGGAAAGGATATTGTAGTATGGGACGAGTTGCTCGCACACTGGACAAGCGACAATAAGGTAAAACCTGTAATCATGGCGTGGAACAGCCTTGGAAAAACAGCCGATGCTGCCAACAAAGGATTCAAGAGCATTGCAACCCCATATTCACACGTGTACATTGACTTCATGCAGGTTGGCCCCGACAAGACTGTCATTGACGAACCTTACTACGGCGGTTGGAGCGATACAAACACCAACACTCTTGAGGAGGCATACTCGCTTAACCCGGCAGGTTCACTCAGCGGACGTGAGGAGTACTGCATGGGGGTACAGTGTAACCTTTGGGCCGAGACACTCAACGACAACATAGAACTCGAGTACCAGTTGTTGCCACGCATGATTGCCGTAGCCGAAACAGGCTGGCTGCCAAGCAGCAAGAAGAACTGGAGCGGATTCTACCGCCGCCTGCAGAGCCACGACGAGATTCTGGACCTGCTTGGCTACACATACGCAAAGCATTACATTGAGCCCAAGGAGTACACCGCGGCAGAAACAGCAATAATGGAGGCCGAAGAGATACTCGCTGCAAGCATTCCCGGCGGCGTGGGCTACCCGGCAGCAGAACTTTACGACGCACTGCAGAATGCTCTTTCAGCAGTTGAAGGCGACGATGTCACTGCACTCAATGCAGCCATCGCTGCATACAAGAGCGCAGCAATTGTAATGCCGGAACCGGGCAAGACCTACCAGATTGTTTCGGCCTCGACATATTACAAGCGCCAATATGCAGGTTCTACTTTATACACAAAGGAGAACGGCATACGTTTCCACTACACTCCGCAGGTTGAGCCCGAGGAGTTATGGCAGTTCGAGGCTGTTGACGGCGGTTACATAATGAAGAACCTCTACAGCGGCAAACAGATTACAATGGACAGCTACAATAGCATTGTAAAAGTGAGCGATGCAGGAACACCGGTCAGGATTGACAAGGCAACCATAGCCTCACGCGATGTAACATTCGTTCCCGGTGCAGTGACAATATCTGCTGTCAACGGCTACAATGCTGCAATGACAGGCAAAGTAAAGCGTTTGAGCGCAGAACCGTCGGGCGATGTATATGCAAAGGACGAGGCAGCACTCTGCTACAACGGAACATGGAAGTTCATTGAAGTGACAGACTTCACTGCCCAGCTTGCAGGCCTTGTAAAGAAATGCGAACTTATAGCCCTGAATGCTAAGCCTGGCAAGGTTGGAGAACCTACAGAAGAAGCCCTTGAGTACCTTCTGAACAACGTTACGACTCCTGCCGGAGCGGCTGTTGCAGAAGGTGGTGTTACCGAGCAGCAATACAATGCATACGTTGCACTCTACCACCAGTTTATGATTATGCCGCGCGCCACTATGGCCGATGTCATTGATACAGGCGTATACTACTACATACGCAATGCATACTTTACCGATAAGTATGCCGCATACAACAACAGCCGTGTAGAGCCAATGGCTAAAAGCGCCACAGACAGTTTCTTGTGGAGTTTTGTAAAGAACAGCGACGGTACCGTATACATCTATAACAAAGCAGCAAACAATGCCACATATATTGCCAACGATGCCATTGAGCAGACCATAAAGGTGGGCAAGGAGTATGCATGGACTCTAAAGGAGACAACCACTGACACCGGTAGCAAAGGCATTGCCATTGTAGCAGGTGACGGTGAACATGGATGGTACACTAACCCCGACGCTTGGGGTTATGTGCTCACAAAGCCTTATACATGGGGCGCAAGCGTATGGACGCTGGAGAAGTCGGATGTCCAGGTTGAGACAGGTATCACAGAGGTGAAAGGTGAAAACGGAAAGGTGAAAGGTATTTACGATTTACAAGGTAGGCGAGTAGAAGCACCAACTAAAGGGTTGTACATTATTGATGCTAAAAAGAGATTGATAAAATAAGTATATCGAGTATTCATCAATACAGAAAAGGCGGATGACCATCCGCCTTTTCTGTATTGATGAAACTTGTTGCAAACTAATCCGACTCACCTGCAAAGTCTGGGGGCAATACCTTATTCCCAAAAATCAAAATAGGTTTGTATGATTTATAACAGGTTTAGGGTAAGTTGTGTTGAAGAACACAAAAACACTCATTCCTGTTCATATACTATCTTAAGAAGTATCCCCCTAATTTTTACTGGTGAACCACTAATCTTCTATTCTCTCAAGTTTCACTGTAAAGTGACGCATGAGTTCTGTTTCCCAGACAATACGTACTCCGTGGCGTATGGTATCGCGGCGGTCATATACATTCTTGAGGGCTGCAGCAATTACATCCATATGGTTATTTGTGTATACACGGCGGGCAATGCACAGGCGCAAAAGGTCGAGGCCGCCGAAGCGGTTCTCGCGGGTTACGGGGTCCCTGTCGGCAAGGATGTAACCAATTTCGCAACCGCGCACGCCGGCTTCAAGGTAAAGTTCAATGGCAAGTGTCTGAGCAGGGAATTCCTCTTTGGGAACATTAGACAGCACCATATCTGCGTCAACAAAGAGCGCATGACCGCCTACAGGGCGCTGGTAAGGAATGCCATATTCGTCTAATTTTGCAGCCAAATACTGCACCTGACGGATTCGGGTCTCAATGTTATCAAGTTCTGTATTCTCGTCAAGGCCCACAGCCAAAGCAGCCATGTCACGACCGTTCATGCCACCGTATGTGAGGTAACCCTCAAAAGGAATACAGTACTTCTTTGCGCCCTCGTACCAATCCTCATGACGGGTGGCAATGAAACCGCCCATGTTCACAATACCGTCTTTCTTGGCACTCATTGTCATGCCGTCGGCAAGCGAATATATCTCCTTTACAATCTCCTTGATGGTCTTGTGGGCATAGCCCTCTTCGCGGGTCTTGATGAAATATGCATTCTCCACAAAGCGTGCCGAGTCGTAGATGACGCGCTTGCCGTATTTGTCGGCAATGGCACGTACTTCGCGCAGGTTCTGCATTGAAACAGGCTGCCCGCCAGCTGTGTTGTTGGTAATTGTGATTATGATGAACGGTACCTTGTCGGCATGTTCGGCAAGAGCCTTCTCAAGTTTCTTAGGGTCTACGTTACCCTTGAAAGGAACCTCGAGTTGGGTGTCTTTTGCCTCGTCTACGGTGCAGTCCAAAGCAAAAGCCTTGCGGCTCTCGATGTGACCTTTGGTAGTGTCGAAATGAGAGTTTCCGGGAACAATGTCGCCGTTCTTCACAAGATGGCTGAAGAGCACATTCTCGGCCGCTCTACCCTGGTGTGTGGGGATTACATACTCAAAGCCCGTGAGGCGTGTGATAGTGTCCTTCAACTGGAAGAAAGATGATGAACCGGCATAACTCTCGTCGCCCATCATAAGCGCAGCCCACTGGCGGTCGCTCATTGCGCCCGTACCCGAGTCGGTAAGGCAGTCGATGTAAACTTGCTCCGATTTCAACTGGAAGAGGTTATAATTGGCCTCTTTAATCCACTGTTCTCTCTCTTCGCGTGTACTCTTACGAATGGGTTCAACCATCTTGATTCTCCAGGATTCTGCAAAAGGTATTTCCATAGTATTAGTTAGTTAAAAATGATTGTGCAATAAATCTTCAAGATTTATCTCAAAGATAAACACAAACGTGATAAATTCAAAATAAAGTTCGGTTTTTCAAATAAAGCACAATCAAACAGCAGAGAAAATTGTACTTCTTAGGTTACCTGGCAGGTGAGCCAATTTCAGCACTCAACCTTATTACCCTTACCCGGCAGGTTTACCTGCTCGAACTTGTAGCCGAGGCGTTTGAGTTCAATGGCCGCACCAATACGGTATACAACCTTAACCACGCGCGCATAGGCATGGAATGCCATGGGTGACTGGGGTTCTATGTTCTCGCGGCGGATGAGCGTGAGCGCGGTCTCGCCCAAACGACGCATCATCTGCTCAATATTCTTTGCCTCCTGTGACTCAAGATGAAAACCAAGGACCTTCTGAACAATATATTCGTCCATATCATCGAACCCCGCAGGACCATAAAGAGATTTATATTCATCATTGCAATGCTCAGTCCAGTCCTCGTCCCAAAGATGGGCCACAGCCATGCCCACATAACCGGCCCAGGCAATTGCAACAGTAGGATAATCGGCAATATTAGGCACTGCGTCGGCCATATATTCGGGGGCAATGGCATGCCAGCGCGAATCGATATCCTCTGTTGAAAGCAAAGTACCTTCAAGCATATTGTACTGCGTTGTGATTTTGAGCAATTCGTTCATCAAACGGCTCTCGAAATTCTCAAGATATACTTTGTTTACCATAATTGTTGTTTCTTAATGATTACCGCACTCATGATGGTCGCACAATTCTCCATTATCCTTGACATTGCCTGCGAGGTATGCCGCTACAAGTTCCTCGACATTGCCGCTGCAGCCACGGAGAACATCAATACCATTGCTCTGCAATACATTGAGCGCACCATTACCGATGTTTCCCGCAAGCATTACCTTAACGCCTATGCGGCTGAGCACATGAACAATGCCCGACTTGCAACCGCAACCTTGGGGAGAGGGAAGAATCTCCCTCATTGTCACCTTACCTTCATTCACAGTAAATATAGTATAGTGGTCGCAATGTCCGAAATGGCTGTCGACCACACCATCTTTTGTAGGTACTGCTATTTTCATATCAATCAATCAATCAATTATTTTCTTTTCACGTAATTTGAGGAAGAGCATTTCGGCAATTTCCTCCTTCTGAAGTATCACAATCCTGTCAAGTATCCCAATTGACAGGAAATACCTGTCATTTGACGTTACCACCTTGCCCAAAGAGAAGAGCAAGAAGTCATCTACAACCACGTTCTTTTCAAGCATTCCGGTCACAAGGCTGTCCGACTCTATTCTATCGATTATCTCCCCGGGAATGGATATACCCTCCACCGAACAGTTGCGCAAAGCGTTTGTAACATGAGCGCCAACTTCCTGAATGTGCCTTTCCGGCTCAGGTTTGGTATGAAGGCAAATCGAAACCAGCACCAGCAATGCCAATAGTGGATAGAGGAATATTTTTATCATAATCAATATTTTTCAAAAGATATGACCTTCTCTTTTGCTTTGCGTATCTTTTTGCGTTTTGGTTTTATGGTGTAACCTAAAGAAATGACAAGCATAAGACGCTTGCCTTGGGGAATTCCGGCCAGTTCCTTGATTTTCTTCTCGTCGAACCATCCGAGAATACAACTGCCGACACCCTCGTCTTCAGCAGCCAAAGTAATGTACGAGGCAGCAATGCCCAAATCCATAATAGGAAAATCCTTGTCCTTAATACCGCTACCAAACCTCGATGTTATATTCGTAGGTTCCAGGGTAATGAGCACCAATGCCGCTGAGTCCTTGACAAAACGGTTGAGCCCCAGACTTGAAGTCGCCTTGGCTACTTCGCCCAAAAGTGAAGGCTCGGTTATTACTGTAAAATGCCAAGGCTGCCCGTTGCATGCCGAAGGTGCCAAACGCCCGGCCTCGAGTATGCGTTCAAGCACATCGCGCCCTATTGTACGCCCCGGCTGATAAGCACGGTCGCTCTGCCGTGACTGCGCCAATTCAAGAAAACTCTTCATCGTTTGGCTATCCTTGCTATGTATTTGCCAATAATATCGAACTCAATGTTCACTTTGGTACCTACCTCTATCGTATGGAAGTTAGTATGCTCGTAAGTATAAGGTATTATTGAAACCGAGAAAGAATCATCCGTAGGTTCACATACCGTAAGGCTCACTCCATTCACCGTTACCGAACCCTTGTCCACTGTAAGATACCCCTTAACAGCCATCTCGTCGTCTTTCCTGTAACGGAACGTATAATACCAACTGCCGTCCATATCCTTTACCGACACACACTCGGCTGTTTCATCGACGTGTCCCTGTACAATATGACCGTCGAGACGCCCGTTCATCATCATGCTGCGTTCAACGTTCACCTTGTCGCCCACTTTAAGCAACCCGATATTGGAACGCTCAAGCGTCTCATGCATTGCTGTTACGGTATACTCATCGTCCTTTATATCCACAACAGTGAGGCAAACACCATTGTGAGACACACTCTGGTCAATTTTCAATTCCCCCACAAAAGAGCAAGAGAGAGTAAGGTGCAGATTGCTCTGCTCACGTACAAGTTTGCGCACCACCGCAAACTCTTCAACTATTCCTGAAAACATAAAAATCCTGTTATTGTATATGTATATTATGCAGTCTAATTTCGCAGTTTAATGCAAAGATAATTACAAACAGTCATATTGGCAAATAAATTATTCGATACTCATTTTTATAAACTGCGTGGGGTTTTACCTGTATGTTTCTTGATGAATTGAACAAAAGCCGATGGACTTGAGAAGTTGAGTTGATCGGAGATTTCTTGTAATGTCATATTGGTTGTACGAAGAAGCAACTTCGCATCGATTAATATTGCTTCGTGTATCCAGTCCAGAATAGGTCGTCCTGTTACTCTCTTTATGGCTGTTGACAAATATTTAGGGGTGAGATTTAGTCTTTCTGCATAGTATTTTACACTACGGTTCTTTCTGTAGTTTGTAGCCAATAGACGAAAAAAGTTATCAGAGAGATTATTGGCTTTTATATCAGAGGTTACATCTTCTACCTCAAAGATTTTTTCATATTCCGCCAATATCTCCAAAACAAGAGCATAGAAAATCGAGCGGATAATTTCTAGCCTGTATTTACCACATTCTTTTGATTCCTTATGTATGAAGCGATAATAACTTTGCAAATCATCAAACTTATCATCGGCAATCCTTATCACGGACATATAACGGGAATAACCGAAAATGCTGGTATCAATCGGCGATGGCATGTTAAGTATATAATCTACAGAAACGGCTATCGCACTACCCTCCCGCATAAGCATAGAGTCAGCATTGTCGATGATATGATTTGGCGGTAGGACAATTACACAATTTTTCGACAGTTTATACTCTTTGCCATCAATACATATAACTCCACCATCAGACTTACACAGCATAATGACTATTCCGTTGCGAAGAAGTATCCGGTTTGATGTCTCAATCTTACGGGATGCATCATTTAAGTCAATAATGAAGTCATCTCCACTACCGTCTATCATTTGTAAGATATCAATTTCTTGTATTTTTCTACTATCCACCACTGCAAAACGAAGTTTGATAAATTTATTTGCCTACAAATGTAATGAATCACTTTTGGCATTACTATACTTTTGTGATAATTAACAAATAATAGAAGGCATTTTCCCAATCAATAACATTTAAATGGAATAAAGCAATATAGCCTATGAAAACTTTGATTCTATCATGCAATACCGGAGAAGGTCATAATTCAAGCGCCAAGGCTATTAAGACATACATGGATAAATTGGGTTTAGAAAGTGAAATAAAAGATACTCTTGCTATTGCAAGCCCGGCGGTATCTAAACGGGTATCAAAGGCATATGACTATTCAATAAAGGGGAGTTTGTTCTGCAACCTTTATAATTTAGGTGATTTTATCAGTAGGCATGTCACACAAATAAAATCACCTATATATTATGCAAACAGGCTCTGTGCCGATAAGTTATATCAATACATCGACTTACACAATTTTGACGCAATTATAGCCGTACACCTCTTTGCGGCCGAGGCGTTGACAGCTGTTAAAAGAGTACATGGACTTACTGCTCCCACACTGTTTGTAATGACAGACTATACCTGTATTCCATTCATCAGTGAGACCGAGTTGGATATGTATGCCATCCCTCATGAAGGCTTGACAGATGAATTTGAAAGCAGAGGGATACCAAGAGAAAAGATTACAGCAACAGGTATACCTGTAAACACGGGTGATTTATCACTATCCAAAGAACGGGCCCGAAATATCATAAACAGGACTTTCGGATGGCCAGAGAATAGAAACAATTGGTTTATGATTATGGGCGGTTCTATGGGATTTGGCAACATGGCACAACTCATCGCCGAACTTTGCAAAAAGACCATGCACTCCGACAGAATCATCTGTATTTGCGGGCGAAACAAAGAGCAACAAGTATCAATCAGTGAGCAGTTTACAGATGTCTCACAAGTAAAGATTGTGGGTTACACCGACAAGATATCCCTTCTTATGGACTGCTGCGATGTTCTTTTCTCTAAACCCGGAGGCATTACAAGTACCGAGGCCATAATTAAAAATATACCCCTGATTCACACCGCACCAATTCCCGGTTTAGAGGACAAGAACGCCCTATTTTTCCATTCACACAACATGTCGTACTACACAAAAGACATTCATGAGCAGGTTGATACCGCAATAACACTGTGCAACAATCATGAACTGCGAGAAAAAATGCTCAAGGCACAGAGAATGAATGCAAACCATGACACATGCGATATAATTGTAAATCTTATAACTGAAATGACTCAATGAATGATTATAAACAAACACGGTTTTCAAAAATCATCCTAATTCTTTGTGCCGTAATATTCATCCACGGTACTTTGACAATTCCTTTTATAGATGACAGCGCATTAATAAGCACCCGTGCATTTCAGTTGTTCGAAACACTACTGATGATGCTTATTATATTCATCCCCATGATTTCAAACAAAGTGATTCAAATCAAAATATCGCCAACTATGGAGATTACATTCGTGACCTTCTGTTTTGCAAGTCTTATCCTGGGCGATGTCGCTAATTTTTATAGTCGTTTTGTATGGTGGGATACGATTTTGCATGCCATATCGGGAGTATTGATGGGAGTTGTAGGATACGCCATAATCAACACATTTAACGAAATAGAAGAAAACAAACTGAGATATCCACCACTGTTTGTCGTTGCATGGATTATCTGTTTCTCTCTTGCTGCAGGCACACTGTGGGAGATATTGGAATTTGTCACCGATGGCCTGTTTGGACTTAACTCTCAAGAGTTTTTGGCAAGCAGTGGAACATTTGACACAGTACATCCCCGCATTGGCCGGGATGCCTTATGGGATACTATGGTCGATTTAATGCTGGACTTTTCAGGAGCAATCGTTATTGCAATATTGGGGTACTTTGACATCTGCAGGCAAAAAAAGGATAATATAAAAGAGAAAAGCGAAATTTAATAAATTAAATTGCTGATATATGTAATATTTTCCTATTAACAACCTTTGCGAATTTTGCAAACTATTTACCCGAAACAGATAATGAACATATTGGATTTACTCTTGCTTGCAACAGGAAATGCAATGGACGCTTGCGTAGATTCTTTTATACAGAATGAACAAATATGACAAAATGTTTGTTGTAAAGAGAGTTGGTATTGCACAACTTTGTGGGAAGAACGAGGCGATTGACAAGGTGATGTTGACTTCCCGCAAAGTCTTTCTGTGCCCCTATGCATGAACGGGTTATCACAAATACTAAAAATGCTTAAAAATGGCAGATAAACAACGATTATAAAAAATGGTTGTAGTATCTTCGCAAATAAAAGCAGGAAACCCGTCCAAGGGACTAACATAGGGATTAAAATGACAGACAGGAAACATACCAGACATGCTGGTGACATTTTTGCCGCCGAAATCATTGAAGGTGCAGTGGCTGCGTTGGCATATACTGACAAGGAGATTCTTGAGACTCTGCCGCCATGCGAGGCAAATGAGTTCATTGAACTGCGCAACAAGGTAATGACAGGAATCAATGCTGAAAAGAAAGAATACTCCATCGGTTACCAAGAGGACGGGGATATATCACTTGCCGCTGAAAATGACGCGGAATACAAATAAAAACATAAATGTGAGTTCTATATAAGAATTTCAATTCACGTCAAAATCAGTTCCTTGAAAATTAGGAGGATAGCATTAATTTCCTCCTCGAAGATTTCCCACGCTCGCTGTGAAAATATTATAAACTTGATATTATTTCGGCCGTTTTTACTATCTTTGCCGTATAAACAGAAACAGACAAACGAAATGAGCAAGATTATACTTACCGGCGACCGCCCGACCGGACGCCTTCATTTGGGACACTATGTAGGTTCTTTGCGCCGTCGCGTGGAGTTGCAGAACTCAGGCGTATATGACAAGATTTTCATCATGATTGCCGACGCACAGGCTCTTACCGACAATGCCGATAACCCTGAAAAGGTGCGCCAGAACATCATAGAGGTTGCGCTTGACTACCTTTCGGTTGGTATTGACCCGTCGCAGTGTACAATTTTCATCCAGTCACAGGTTCCCGAACTTTGTGAACTTGCGTTCTATTACATGAACCTGGTCACCGTATCGCGCCTGCAGCGTAACCCCACCGTAAAGACCGAAATACAAATGCGCAATTTCGAGACCAGCATTCCGGTTGGTTTCTTCACCTACCCCATAAGTCAGGCTTCGGACATAACGGCCTTCCGTGCCACAACCGTCCCCGCAGGTGAGGACCAACAGCCCATGATTGAGCAGGCACGTGAAATTGCACGCCGTTTCAACGGAATATACGGCGAAACACTTGTAGAGCCCGAAATCCTCTTGCCCACCAACGCGGCCTGCCTGCGCTTGCCCGGAACCGACGGCAAGGCAAAGATGAGCAAGTCGCTCGGCAACTGCATATATCTTTCCGACACAGCCGAGGAACTCAAGCAGCACGTTATGTCAATGTACACCGACCCCGACCATATACGCGTTCAGGACCCCGGCAAGGTAGAGGGCAACACCGTATTCACATATCTTGACGCATTCTGCCGCCCCGAGCACTTTGAGAAGTACCTCCCCGACTACCCTAACCTCGACGAACTCAAGGCACACTACATGCGTGGCGGGCTTGGAGACGTAAAGGTAAAGAGATTCCTCATTGCAATCCTTGAAGAGGAACTCGCTCCCATACGTGCACGCCGCAAGGAGTGGGAGCAGAAAATACACGAAGTATATGCGCTCCTGCAGCAGGGCTGCGAGACAGCGCGTGCCGTTGCGGCCGACACGCTGAACGATGTGCGCCGTGCAATGAAAATAAACTACTTCGAGGACAAGGAACTCATTGAAGAGCAGGCAAGGAAATTTGCAGCAGGCAATTAATAGACAATGCACATATACAAGACAATTAGAGCAGCAACTCCAAGTTGCTGCTCTAATTGTATATATTACCATACTTTGCCCAATCAGAAAGGCATAGGTTCATTGGGGCCCGACGCAAGTTCCGGAGGCATTGCGTCGGCCTGCATGTATGCAGGAATATCGGGAATATACTCCGGTTCCGACGGAATTGAGGCATTCATCTTGGACCCGCGCATAACAGGCATATCACCGGGAGGCGGCGCTAACGACTCGTCGTCAAGGTTCATGAAACGGGCATACTCCTTGCGGAAGAGGAGCGGTACATTGTCGAGTCCGCCGTTACGGTGCTTGGCTATGATTATCTCGGCCTTGCCTCGCCAATCGAAGTCACCGTCCTTGTAAATGTGGAAATACTCGGGGCGGTTAACGAACATTACAATGTCGGCGTCCTGCTCAATGGCTCCCGACTCGCGAAGGTCACTCAATTGCGGACGTTTACCCTCGAGACCTTCACGTCCCTCGACATTACGGTTCAACTGGCTAAGCGCCATTATAGGAATATTCAACTCCTTGGCCAGTCCCTTGAGCGCACGCGAAATAGTACTGATTTCTTCCTGACGGTTACCCTTGCCGCTGTTTGCAGTCATCAATTGCAGATAATCGATGAAAATCATCTTAACACCATGTTCGCGCACCATTCGGCGGGCCTTGGAACGGAGTTCAAAGACCGAAAGTTGCGGAGTGTCGTCGATATAAAGAGGTGCATTCTCCAACTGCACAATCTTGCTGTCGAGTTGCCCCCACTCGTAACGTTCGAGCTGGCCGCTACGGATTTTGTCACCCGGAATCTGGCACACGTTACAGATGAGACGTTGGACAAGTTGCACGTTACCCATCTCAAGCGAGAACATACCGACAGGAATACCCTGGTCAACGGCCATGTTGCGTATGAGCGAGAGAGCGAAGGCTGTTTTACCCATCGCCGGACGTGCTGCTAGAATAATAAGGTCGGTTGGTTGCCAACCCGACAGCACTTTGTCCAGGCGATGATAACCCGTACTGAGGCCGCTGATACCGCTTGTATTCTTTGAGGCTGTCTGTATCTGCTTGTAGGCCTCGCTGATAACCGGGTTAATTTGGGTAAAATCCTTCTTCATGTTGTGGCTCGAAATCTCAAACAGTTCCGATTCGGCCTGTTGCATGAGAACCTCAATATCCTGCGTCTCGTCAAATGCCTGCACCTGTGTCTTGCTTGTGAACTTGATGAGGTCACGCGCAAGTTTCTTCTGCGCAATGATGTTTGCATGATACTCGATATTGACCGATGAAACCACACGACTTGTAAGTTGTGCTATGTACACCGGGCCGCCCACCTCCTCGAGCGTACCCTTGCTGCGCAGGAATTCCGTTACGGTGAGGATATCGATGGGACGGTCACTCAAGTCCATCTGCTGTATTGCGTCAAAGAGCAACTGGTTGCGTTTGTCGTAGAACGACTCCGGTTTCAAAGTGCCGCCCAGACGACCCATGGCGTCGCTGTCAATCATGAGCGCACCCAGCACAGCCTCCTCGAACTCAAGAGCCTGGGGCTGCACGTGTCCGTACTCGCTTAATTTAGGTGTTGTGTCGGCAGTCTGACGACGAGGCGCCCTTCTCTTCGGTGTATTTGTATCTTCCATAATTAATTGAATTTTCCGGTTACGAAGATACACACATTGCCAAAAATGCGGCGACACGTCCCCTTTCTCTTTATCAACAAAAAAAGGCAAGTTATCAACGGTGTATGAAATGATTGTATTATTTTTGCAGAAAATGCATATATATTATGGTAACATTCCCCAATGCAAAAATAAATCTTGGACTTGACGTGGTAGAGAGACGCCCCGACGGTTATCACAACCTCGAGACCGTGTTCTACCCCATTCCGCTTGAAGATATACTTGAGATAACGACAACTGACGTCTCAGGCGCTCCCGACTGTGCATTCACAATGCACAACGCGTCTTTTGAGGGTAGCAACGATGACAACCTTGTTGTAAAGGCATACAGGATTCTTGCAGCCGACCACAAGTTACCGAAGGTTGAAATGACACTATACAAAAACATACCCACCGGTGCCGGATTGGGTGGAGGTAGTGCCGACGCGGCATTCGCCCTTAAAATGCTCAACAGCATTGCCGGGCTTGGGCTGAGCGACGACAAACTTGAAGAGTATGCAGCAAGGATTGGTGCCGACTGCGCTTTCTTTATAAGGAACACACCCGCGTATGCGACAGGCATAGGCAACATACTCGCGCCTGCAACTTGCAACCTTGGCGGTTACACGATTGCACTTGTAAAACCCGACATACACATTTCCACCAAGGACGCATACTCGCTTGTGCGCCCTGCTGCGCCTGAAACGCCACTCACCGGAATTGCCGTCATGCCTGTCGAGGAGTGGAAAGGACGCATGAAGAATGACTTTGAAAAGAGCGTCTTTGCAACCCACCCGTCCATGGAAAAAATAAAGGAAAAACTCTACGCAATGGGAGCCGTCTATGCTTCGATGTCGGGCAGCGGCTCGGCCTTCTTCGGTATTTTCAATAAAGAACTGTCGCTTGACAAACTGCAGGAGCACTTCCCCGGAATGTTCTGCTGGAGCAGAAAAATGTAACTCACCCGATACCTTATTTTATATTGCCGACAAGGAATTCTCATTCAGTTATATGCCATACTATGGAGGAGGCATTAAGGCCATGATTGGAGAATTCGGAGTTGGTATTGAATACATGCAAGGCAAAGGAAAGTTCAACAACCTGGCAGCCAAAACACTGAAAAACATGCTGAAAGAGAGACAGGATATAGTCATACCGGCAGAAAAATACATAATGGAGACCTACATTTTCAGAGCATACCTGTCAATTATGCTGTGACTCCATGATAAAGGGCGGTTGCCCCATGATTCACATCAGAGGGCAACCTAACACAAACACAAAATAAAACACGACAAAACTACTATGCTATTTTCACCCGCCGTTTCACAACGTGCCGGACATTGCTGCCCCGCTGCGGGTGACTTGCACTTATTAAACATGAAGACAGCACAGTTTGTTCTGCGTGCATATGTTAAAAAACTTAAAGTGGGTGACCCAAAAGGGAAAGGGGTCACCCACTTTGTAGGGAGGTTGGATAAAAAGAGCTATTTTTAGGCTTGCGAAGCCCGAAAAAACGCAGTTTACTAAGTGTAAATGAGTATTTTTCGGGCAAGCGTAACAACAAAAGAGCCTTTTTAGTCAGCCTCTATGAGTTTTTTCATCAAGAACTATCCCAGTTTAGCCATAAAGCGCTCGATGTCTACGATAAAACGCACATGAGTTCCTTTGCCTATTGTACCGATTGCGTCGCGGGCCTCCACGTCGAACAGCAATTTGCGTCCCTCGATAGCCGTCAGCGTGGCTGTTGCTTCAATCACGGCACCGAGAGCCGAGGGTTTAATATGTGTTGTATTTATCTCGACTCCTACTGTTGTAGAACCTTCGGGCAGGAACGGTGCAACGGCATTCATGGCTGCATTTTCCATAAGTGCAACCATTGAAGGTGTAGCAAAGACATCAAGACCTCCCGACCCCACCGCCGATGCGCAGTTCGCAGGTGCAACAGTGACCTTGCTTGTATGTGTCAATCCTTCTTTAAGCATAATCCTATAATATTTAGAAGTTTCTTACATGTCGCTAAAGTAATCAAATTCCTCATTACATAAAAGAAAACAACCGTTCATCTTTGTTATAAAAGAAAAAAAAGATGAAACAGGAAGTTACACATTTTCTCTCGAAGAAGATAGAATGGCTGCTGTCGGAGATAGGAATAGAGGAAAGCGTTGCAGGCAAGATTGACACCTTCATTCTGTTCCTGCTGCTACTGCTCGCGGCATACATCATTGCCGAAATAATCTACCGCATAACACTCTTCATTTCAAGACGCATACTCCGTCGCAAGCGTTACCTGTTCCTGGAGAAGCTCATAGACAAGGGCAGGTTACGCAAGGTTGCATACATTTTGCCGCCTGTAATGCTCAACAGCATGTTACCGTTCATGATAGAGCGAGAAGGAGTACTTTCGACATACATAGAACGCGCCGCATGGATTTATTTCATTGTTGTCATCGTCATTGCCGTGAACGCACTGTTGAGCACAATAGGCGAATCGGTATTCACTAACCGCAAGTACCATGACAGGCCAATAAAGGGGTTCATACAGATAAGCAAGGTAATCGTATACCTTGTGGCAACGATAATCGTTATTTCTGTCCTCACCGGAAAGTCTCCCGTTTATCTCATTGGTGGATTAGGTGCTTTTGCGGCAGTGCTCATGCTCATCAGCAAGGACAGCATAATGGGTTTTGTAGGCGGGTTCCTGCTATTGGAGAACGACATGGTGCGTTTGGGCGACTGGATTGAAGTACCCGGTACAAGCATAAACGGCAACGTGATAGACATATCGCTAACCATAGTCAAGGTGCGCAACTGGGACAACACCATTGCCACCGTACCGCCCTACTCGCTCATAAACGAAAGTTTCCTCAACTGGCGCGGCATGAACGACAGTGGCGGCCGTCGCATATCGCGTGGGTACAGCATAAAACTCGACAGCATAAAACCATGCAACGAAAACATGCTCGGCCGTGTAAGGAGACTGAACAAGGAATTTGCGGCATATATCGACAGGAAGATTGAACAGAAACTCAAAGGAGTAATAAATAACACAGCCAACCCCGATGGGCTTGCAAACGGCACCGTGGATACAAACGCCGGTCTCTTCCGCGCCTATGCAGACATTTACCTCAGGAATCACCCGCTCATAAGGAAAGACATGCTCATTATGGTGCGCACGCTGGAGCCCAAGGAGAGCGGACTTCCCATACAGTTCTACTGCTTCACCGCCGACACCGACTGGAGCAATTACGAGAGTATACAGGCCGAAATAATGGAGCACTTCGCCTCGGTAATGCCACTCTTCGAACTCTACCCATTCCAGAGTGCCGGTGCCCGCGACACTGTCATAAGCGGACTTCTCGAGGGGCAATACCCGCTTGAACGCATAGAAGGACTACCATACAAGACACTGAAGTAACCGTTCTATACACATTTAACATACATTTGTGCAAATTTAGATTGCTTAATTGTTCTTTTTATACTAAATTTGCACCCGTAAAAGTACAAAAAGATAAAATATACATTAATCCACAGCAATTATGACCAAAATCAAAGATAATTGTGTACTTATCACAGGCGGCGCTTCAGGTATTGGCCGCATAATGGGAAGAATGGCGCTCGAGAAGGGTGCCCGAATGCTAATCATCTGGGATATAAACGAAAGCGGTATAGCGGCAACGGTAAAGGAATATGAGAAACTGGGCAAAGTAATCGGTTACAAAGTCGACGTATCGGATACAGCACAGGTAAAAGAGATGGCAAGCAACACGATAAGCGAGTGCGGAAACGTGGACATTGTAATAAATTGCGCCGGCATTGTAACAAGCAATGCCACTTTCGACAAGATGGCAACAAACGAAATAGAGCGCACCATGAACATAAATTCCATTGCGCCGATGATAATTGCACAGCAGTTCCTTCCTCACATGATAAAGCGCGACCACGGGCACATATGCAACATCGCGTCGGCAGCCGGAATGATATCGAACCCCAAGATGTCTGTATACGCTGCAAGCAAGTGGGCTGTAATAGGTTGGAGCGACAGTGTGCGCATAGAACTCAAGCAGATGAAGAGTAAAGTACGGTTCACCACCATTGCTCCATACTTCATAAACACGGGTATGTTCGACGGCGTGAAGTCGCGTATATTCCCCATACTTAAACCCGAGCCTACTGCACAGAAGATACTTGGCAGCATAGAGAAGAACAGAAACTTCAAAGGCATTCCTTTCGGCTACCATTTCATACGTTTCTGCCAAGCATTGTTGCCTACCTCGATTTTTGATTATATCTTTGGGGAGGTCGTAGGCATTTTCCATGCAATGGACAATTTCACCGGTCGACAGAAAAAGTGAACAGCAATGAGCATAGAAAACACATCAGCAGCCGAAATAAAGAGCATTGTGGAGGCACAGCGCCGCTATTTCGCAAGCAATGAGACACTCGGGCGCAAGTTCCGCAAGCAACAGCTAAAGAGACTGCAGAACGCGCTGCATGAGTGGGAAGAGTCACTCTGTGAAGCGCTTTGGAAGGACCTCCACAAATCGGCCGAAGAGGCCATAATGACCGAGCTCAGCATTGTGAGCGGCGAGATAAGGAGCCACCTCTCTCACCTGCGTCGCTGGATGAAAAGCCGCCGTGTGTGTACCCCGCTCAAGATGACACCATCGCGCAGCCGGGTAGTTAGCGAACCGCTCGGCAACGCGCTCATAATATCACCTTGGAATTATCCCGTTCAGTTGCTGCTGAACCCTCTTGTGGGCGCAATATCGGCAGGCTGCACAGCCATACTCAAACCATCGCCATACGTTCCCAATGTATCGCGGGTAATCGAGGAGATGATAACCTCCACATTCGACAGGCAGTACATTGCCGTTGTGCAAGGCAACCGCGATGTCAACAGCGCGCTGCTCAATGAACGTTTCGACATCATATTCTTCACAGGCAGTCCTGTGCTCGGACGTAAAGTAATGACTGCAGCAGCAAGGAACCTCACACCCGTTGTACTTGAATTGGGCGGCAAAAGTCCCTGCATAGTAGACAAGGAGGCCGACATTGAGATTGCCGCACGCCGCATTGCCTGGGGTAAGACCCTGAATGCCGGACAAACCTGCATAGCCCCAGACTACCTGCTCATACACCGCGACCGCGAGAATGAGTTCGTCGAGGCTTTCCGCAAGGCACTCATGCACCTGCATGGCAGGGACATAAAAGCAAGCAAGCACTATGTGCGCATGGTGAGTGACAAGGCTTTTGAACGTGTGAGCGGTTACATAAAGGACGGCAACATTGCCCTCGGCGGCTGGACCGACGCCAAAGAACGCTACATTGAACCCACACTGCTCAAGGACGTGGACCCCGCCTCGCCTGTAATGCAGGAAGAGATTTTCGGTCCTGTGCTGCCGATGATACCCTTTGAGGAGCGAAGCGAAGCGCTTGAATTTGTACGCAAACGCGAGAAACCACTTGCACTCTACTACTTCGGCAAGGTGAAGGACGGCAAGGAGTTCATACGCCTCACATCGGCAGGCGGGTCATGCATAAACGATACTATAATGCACATTGCCAATGAGAACATGCCATTCGGCGGAGTGGGCAACTCGGGCATGGGACACTATCACGGGAAATTGAGTTTCGAAGCATTCTCGCACAGGCGTGCAGTGGTCACGACACCCGTTTGGCTTGACCTTCCTTTCCGCTACATGCCATACAGGATGTTTGCTCTTGTAAAGAGACTGCTTTAATGACAGGATGAACTTGAAAAACACAAACAGAATATTATTATGAAAGAACACTTGTTAAGCCTTGACACGCTCAACATAAATCTGGGCTCGGGCGAAATGGTTATCGTCAACTTCATTCTTGCATTCGTCATGTTCGGCGTTGCACTGAGTATAAGGATGTCGACATTCAAGAATGTATTCAGGAAGCCCAAGTCGGTTATCTTGGGATTGGCATTGCAATGGCTGGCACTTCCGGCACTCACCTGCCTGCTCACCATTGTACTCAACCCGTTCATCACACCTATGGTGGCACTGGGTATGATACTCGTTGCTTCATGCCCGGGAGGAAACATATCCAATTTCCTTTCATCTCTCTCAAAGGGCAATATTGAACTTTCGGTATCGATGACAGCCATATCAACCATTTTCGCGTCGATAATAACACCGCTCAACTTCTGGTTCTGGGGTACACACTACTGCCGTTTCGCAGCGCTGAAAAATGACATACCCACACTGGAGATTCCGTTTGCCGAGATACTCTCCCAAATTGTACTCATACTTGGTGTACCCATTGTGCTGGGTCTTGTCTTCTCGCACAAGTTCCCCAACGTATCGAAGAAAATCATCAAGCCCACCCAGGTGCTATCAATCCTTTTCTTTATAGGAATGGTAGTCGTTTCATTGACCCAGGTACTTACAGGCCTTGAGCAACGTTGGGAAGTATATGCAGCGATACTGTGTGCATTGGTAATTGTATTAATACATAATGCTACAGCATTGTGTACAGGTTTCTTCGGCGGCAAACTTGCAAAAGCACCGGTAAAGGACTGCCGCACACTTGCCATCGAGATAGGTATACAGAATTCCGGGCTTGCACTGGCCCTGCTGTTCAACCCGGCCATATTCTCTCCCGCAATTTGGGGAAACAATGGAGGTATGGTAATAGTTGCAGCCCTCTGGGGAATATGGCACATAGTTTCAGGACTGGTAATATCATATTTCTTCCGTCGCAAAAAAGCATAAATAATTTGTAGCATTCCAAACATTTCCGACTCATGGGCAAAAGAAGAAAACTGCAAGAGAACGATTGGCTTTACAACCTATTGAACAAATATGTTAGTTTTACCCTCAAAAGGTCGTACCGCTGTGTAAAATATGTGGGCATTGAGCGCATACCAAAGGATTGCGCAGTGATATTGGCACCCAACCACACCGGAACACTCATGGACGCCTTGGTGATACTTGCCATGAACAGCGACCCCAAAGTGTTCATTGCACGTGCCGACATATTCAGAAATCCCAAATTGGCGAAACTCTTCAGATTCCTCAAGATGATGCCCATCATGCGCATGCGCGACGGTATTGAGGAGGTTAAGAAAAACAACAAGACAATAGAGATTGCGGCCGATGTGCTCAAGGACAAGGTGCCATTGTGTATATTCCCCGAAGGCACACACCAGGCGAAGTACTCCATGCTACCGCTTTCCAAGGGTATTTTCCGCATTGCACTTCAGGCAAAGGAGCTTCTTGGCGACACACCGCTGTATATTGTTCCCATGGGAATAAGATACGGCAATTTCTACCGTTTCCGTTCATCGGTACGCGTGCAGGCGGGTAACCCCATCAACGTTGGGGAGTTCATAGAGAAGAACAGCGAAAAGACTCCCCAGGAACAGATAAACCTCATGAAGAAACTGCTCGAGGAGCGCATGAAAGAGACCATTCTCTACATTCCCAACGACGATGAGTACAAAGCCAAGAACGAGATATGCGCCGCAGTTTCAAAATTACAGTTGAAGGAACATGAGCGCGACATAACCGAACCGTTGGTGGCTGTCAACCGTGAGGCTGCAAAGCGCATTGAAACACTGAAAGAAGAAAAACCCGAGGTTGCCGGCCGGCTCCTTACCCTGGGCAAGGAAGCAGAGAGAATGCGCAGGCTAAACCATATAAGCCTGAGGTCGATTGCCAAATGGCCATCGGCTACCGGCGTAATATTCCGTCTGTTGCTCCTGCTCGCCACACTCCCCTACACGCTGGCAGCAATGCTGCTGACATTGCCCATAACTGCAACCGGTGCAATTCTCACCAAAAAGTTCAAGGACCGTGCATTCCACAACTCGGTACGCTTTGTACTACAACTTGTACTTTGGCCGTTACTCCTTATAATATATGCAGTAATACTCTTTGCCAATATGCCGCTGATGTGGGCTGTATGCATGTTGCTGCTTATTATGCCGGCACCGGCTGTTGCACAAGACACTTTCAGGGCTATGCGCATGACGGTTTCCGACCTTAGGTTGCTGTGCAACAGGTCACTCATGGCAAAATATGACAAGATACGAGAACTATTCTTCAAATAACGGATATCATGAAAAGACACATTTTCACGCTAATATGCGCATTGCTGTCAACTGTTGTTCTTCAGGCACGGAACAACGGCAATGCTGCTGACCAAGAGAACAACAAGAAAGAGATTATAAAGAAAGGTTTCAACTTCGGTCCATTGCCGGTTGTGGCATTCGACGCCGACAAGGGATTCCAACTTGGTGCCCTGCTCAACATATACGACTTCGGCGACGGCAGTCGGTACCCCAACACACGACAGAAAATATATCTCGAGGCCTCATTCTTCACCAAAGGTTCACAGTTGTTCGTAATCTCATACGACAACAGATTCCTAATCCCGGGTGTACGCTGGTCGAGCACTGCGACCCTCACCAATGACAAGGCAATGGACTTCTACGGTTTCAACGGCTACATGTCATACTATGACCATGAGAAAGTTGCGTTAGGCAAGGACAAGGAGAACAAGGAGAACTACATCTACTCGCCCAAATACCGTTTCAACCGCCTGAACTTCAACTTCAAGACCGACTTCACCGGAAATATCTGGAACAACAAGTTCTTTTGGGAAGCAGGCTATCACATGAACTACATAACAGCCGGCTACAAGGAGAGACAGGCTCTGAACCTTGACAAGATAAACAAGAACAAGGAAGAGTACAAGATGTACCCCGAGACCGAACCCACCATATTCGACCTCTACCGCAAATGGGGTATCATCCCCGACGACGAGGCTTGGGGCGGGTTCAGCAGTGCTGTGCGCCTTGGACTCCTGTTCGACACACGCGACAAGGAAGGGGCACCATCCCGAGGCATATGGGCCGAGACACACGTAACACTCGCGCCCAGGTTTCTTGGCACCACACACCCCTACTACCGCTATTCGGCAACATTCCGCCATTATGTACCCATTGTAAAGAATGACGTCCTTACCTTTGCCTACCGCCTGAACTACGAGGGCACATTCGGCAAAAGCGCACCTTATTACATGCTACCATTCATAACAGCCATGGGTTCCACATATGACCGCGACGGAATGGGAGGATACCGCACCGTCAGAGGCATAATGCGCAACCGCGTGCAGGGACTCGACATGGCAACATACAACGTCGAACTCCGTTGGCGCTTTGTAAGTTTCAGCCTGTGGAAACAGAACATCGCATTCGGTCTGAATATCTTCAGCGACGGTACCATGGTAACACGCAACTACGACATGTCGTTCCGTGGAGCCGAAGAAGAGCGTGACGGGTATGAGAAGTACATGGCACAGGGTCTATCAAAAGACCGCCCGCACATAACGGTCGGTGCCGGCCTGCGCTTCATCATGAACCAGAACTTTATTGTAGCGTTCGAGTACGGCCTGCCGGTAAGCAAGTTCAGCAAAGACCAGGCTATAAAGAAGCAGGACGGCAACGGCGCATTCTACATCAATACGGGATACCTTTTCTAAAGAAGGATAAGAGAGTGTTGACGAAACCGACCTCTGCAGTTTACACTAATAGACATACAGATATGAACAAAACCAAACGAAGCAGGTCCGCGGACCTGCTTCGTTTGGTTTTGTTCGTTAGTATCTTCTCAACCGGCTGTTGCCGAAATCTGATTAATAAGGTACGAGAGGTTTGAGGTAAACAGTTTCACCGAAATTGCAAGCAAAATTATTCCGAAGAACTTGCGCGTGAAGTAGATACCCCCCTTGCCCAACAACCTTTGAAGGAATGCTGTTGCACTGAGCATTATGAATACCACTACTGCGTTGAGCAACAAGGCGAAAAGGATGTTTATTGAAGCATATTCCGCTTTAAGGGACAACAAAGTCGTGAACGAACCTGCACCGGCCAGCAACGGGAACACAAGTGGCACAATGGTCGCGTCATTCGCCGCTATCGACGAATCCTTGAAAATCTCTATGTCGAGCACCATCTCCAGCGCCATGAGGAATATAACGATTGAACCGGCCACAGCAAACGAGTTGATATCGACACCGAAAAGGTTCAATATCCAGTCGCCTAGGAAAAAGAACAGGAACATAAGGCCGAATGCAAAGAAAACAGCCTTTGTGGGGTTTATTATCTTACCCTTGTCACGGATTGAAAGGACTATAGGCATGATACCTATGGGGTCAATCACCGCAAAGAGCACAATGAATGCGCTGAGGAACTCCACCGTGTTGAAAGCCGAAAAAAATTCCATAAATATCTTATTTATCTAAATATGTAACAATCATCACACCATTATATATATGCTACAACATATAATTGATGCAAAAATATAAATAATCGCAGAATATCAATGAAACCCACCAATCTTTTTCAGGTTTGGCAGCAACTGTGAGCGCTTACCTCATGAGCATATGATTAAGTTCGCCATCCCAGACAAAACACCTCCAAATTTCGTTGGCCTCCAGTGCCTCGCGCAGTTCAACACTCTTCTCATCACCCTCGGCAATAAGCCACTCTACAAGTTTCATCACACATTTTCTAAGAGATTCTATACGATGTTTATCATCGGGATTGTTGGACGTCTGAGAAAACGACACTTGAAAGACCTCTTCTTTAAGAAGTTCCCACAGGTTCCGGTAACCGAAACACAATTTCAGTCTTGATTTGCTCAAATCGGTTGTAAAACGCTGATTATAGGGGGACTCATCAATACGGAACTTCTCGCCGCACCACGTAAAAGAAATAGACTCTTTGCTTGTTTCAAGAATCTCAAGTGCCTCCGTTCCATCAAAATCCACAACAGTGCACGGCTTGATTTCATCACCTATAAAAAGATTATAGCTATACTCTACACCGTTGGCATCCACTTTGCAGATGATGAATACCTGTGTCACCTTCTTGGGGTCCCGACGCGAGGTCTTTTCGGCACATTCTATTCCGTAGGCTGCAATTTTGGCTGCAAGCTTATTCCCGCCTTGGGCCAAACTGTCCATTATTCCTTTCAGTTCGGGCATGAGAGTGAAAACGTCATCGGTCTTGTTCTGCTCGAGCAATGCAGCAAGATTATAGACTCCATCTTCTTTGTGTGGAGCAAAGCAACCCGAATCTATGCCTTGACGCATGATGGATACAAAGGTATCGGTATCGGTAATAGTCAACGAAGACCAATTGTTGCACGATTTCAATAATGCGTATGAGGGATAGAGCCCCACATTACCTTTTTCTATGGCATGCCACAGCAACTGAAGAGCCATATCTCTCTCATCCATCGCATACCGGCTTAATGAAGAGCACCGCCCCCTGACATCATCGTAAAAATACTCCACAGCATCAAGGACATTATCCAAATTGAGATAGTCATATCTCATAGACACCTCTTCACGACTCAAGTATGGGTTATCGATACCCAGGGTCTCGGTTTCGAGCATTTCTCCCTTAGGCAGTGAATACTCCCTTTTATGCCAGCGCAAGAGAAGATTATCTTCAGAATCCAAGCCAAGTATTTCGGTTTTGCCACAATCGTAATAATTCTCTGAAACAATTGGAAAACTTGCTTTTTCGGGGATAATTATGAGCTGAGCTCTTTTAGAACCGCCCGCGACAGACATGTCCATGGTCCTATGAATGTAATTGAGCACCAAGGCTCTGCATGGCGCATGATATGATTCGTCGGTATAAATACAGTAATCAGACATAAAGACAAAGTATAGTTTCAGCACAAATTTAATATTTATATGCGAAAGCGGTAATGTTGAGCAAAAAAAATATTTTTTAGAAAAAAATCATTGTCACAACACCGTTATTTGGCAAAAAAGTTATACCTTTGCGCCCGAATTCTATCAACATAATGTCTAACTCATTAACTTTAAAAAAATTATGAGCGAAATTCTAACAGGTACACCCGATTTCAATTGGGATTCGTACGAAAAAGGCGAGAACATCTCAGGCCTTTCACACGAGCAACTTGAGCAGGCTTATGACAAGACCTTGAACAAGGTATCAAGCCGCGAAGTAGTAAACGGTACCGTAATCGGTATCAACAAGCGTGAAGTTATTGTAGACATCAACTACAAGCAGGACGCTATCATCCCCATCAGCGAGTTCCGCTACAACCCCGACCTCAAGGTTGGTGACCAGGTAGAGGTTTACATCGAGAACCTCGAGGACAAGAAGGGCCAGTTGAGCCTTTCACACAAGAAAGCACGTGCAAGCCGTTCATGGGAACTTGTAAACAAGGCTATGGAAGAGCAGGCAGTTGTACGTGGTTACATCAAGTGCCGCACCAAGGGCGGTATGATTGTTGACGTATTCGGTATCGAGGCATTCTTGCCCGGTTCACAGATTGACGTTAAGCCTATCCGTGACTACGATGCATACGTTGGCCAGACAGAAGACTTCAAGATTGTAAAGATCAACCAGGAGTACAAGAACGTTGTCGTTTCTCACAAGGCTCTCATCGAGGCTG
>JAFQUE010000019.1 GCA_017408685.1 Bacteroidaceae bacterium
GGCAGACTGTTGCAGTGGGAAGGAACGTGCAGCGACAACCAGGCTTTCTACATAAATGTCATAAACGAAGCCGAAGGCATTATACAGTTGCTATGCAAGAATGACCACACATATGTGATGCAGGTACAGGATGACGCCTCACTTGTAATGGCTAAAGAGGCAAGCGGTGAATCTACATATTTCCGTTTGGAATACATCGGGAACAAGAAGATTGAAAACCTTCCTGTAATGGGACGCTATTTCATTATCCGCGAGAAATCGGGCGGCATGGCACTGAACACCCGCGGCAACAACGCGAATGACGCAAGGATATATCTCGACGAATACAACGAGAACAGCAATGCAAATTTCGTATGGCAGTTGCGCCGCAATGCAAATGGGGTGGAATATTGTCAATTCTACAATCCTTATTCCGGCAAGGCCATTGATGTCTCTTTAGGCGGCAAGAACTACCCTCTTTTATGGGACCCTTCATACACCAACGCGAACCAGCAGTTGCAGTTTATCCCTGTAGAGGGTGAGAAGGGCGTATACAAAATAAATGCAAAGACAAGCACCACATGGTATGGCATGAAAGCCGACGGGCAGAACCTCTCGATGACCAATGGATACAGCAGCGGTTCCATGTTTGAACTTGTACAGGTATATCCCGATGACATTCCCATGCCCAATGTGTGGGAAGATGAAACATTCTTCGGGGAGAACAAGGAGGACGGCCATGCAACATACATGCCATACTCATCGGTGGATAAGATGAAGGGCGACGAGCGTTATGAATTACCTTGGATTGAACCGCAGAATGCCGAGTACTTGAGTCTCAACGGCACCTGGAACCTCAATTGGGTAGAAAGCGTTTCCCAGCGCCCGGGCAAGGAGACATTCTGGGGCGACGATGTCGATGTTTCGTCATGGGACAAGATAAGCGTTCCTTCATGCCTTGAAATGAACGGTTACGGCGACCCGCTTTACATTAACGTTGAATACGCTTTCAACAACAACCCTCCTGTGATTGAGATGAAGAGTGGGTTGCTGAATTCAGTCGCGTCGTACCGCCGTGACTTTGACCTGCCGGCAGAGTGGAACGACAAACGCCTGTTCCTCCATTTTGACGGAATCTACGGCGCTGCATTCATTTGGATGAACGGCAAATATGTGGGTTACACACAGAGCGGAAATAATGACGCCGAATTTGATATTACAGGACATGCACGCCAGGGCAAGAACAATGTCTGTGTTCAGGTTATACGTTGGAGCGACGCCTCTTACCTCGAAGGACAGGATATGTGGCACATGAGCGGTATACACCGCGATGTATATCTCTTTGCAACCCCGAAGACATTTGTGCGCGACCACTATATAACCTCATCTTTGGACGCGGCAAGCGGTTACACAGCCGGTTCAATGAATGTGGCAGTTGAAATGGACAACCGCGACGGCGCGGCAGCAAGCAAGAGCGTTGAGGTTTCCCTTATTGCTCCGGACGGCAGCGAGATGACAAAGAAAAGCGTTGAGGTTGATTTTGCCGAAGGAGAAACATCAAAGGTTGCCGATGTTGCTTTTGACGGGCTGTCCGGTCTGTTGCCTTGGACTGCCGAAACGCCAAACCTCTACACCGTAGTGGTTGTACAGAAAAACGCCGCCGGCAACGAGGAGCATGTATTCTCCACAAAATACGGTTTCCGTGACATTGCCATCAAAAACGGACTGGTGTACATAAATGGCGAAAAAGTCCTCTTCAAGGGAGCCAACCTACAGGACACCCATCCTGTAACAGGCCGCACAGTGGATATTGAGACAATGCTTAATGATGTAAAGATGTTCAAGCAGGCAAACATGAACACTGTGCGCACAAGCCACTACCCCCGTCAGGCAAAGATGAATGCAATGTTCGATTACTACGGCCTTTATTGCATGGACGAGGCAGATGTCGAGTGTCACTACAATTGGGACAAGGGCAAGGAGACAGGCGGCATTACCAACGAGGACAGTTGGAGAGCACAGTATATCGACCGCACCGTACGTATGGTATACCGCGACCGCAACTTCCCGTCGATAATCTTCTGGTCACTTGGCAACGAAAGCGGCAGCGGCAAGAACTTTGAACACACATATGCCGCCACTCGTGCCCTTGACGCACGCCCGATACACTACGAGGGGGCCACACGTGCCGGCACAGCGCATACCGATATATGGTCGGTGATGTATCCCACTCTGGAGAAAGTTGACAAGGACGCCAACAGCAACTCAAAAGGCCAGCCCTATTTCATGTGCGAATATGCCCATGCAATGGGTAATGCTGTAGGAAACCTACAGGAGTATTGGGATTTGATAGAAAACAGCAAATATGGAATCGGAGGCTGCATATGGGATTGGGCCGACCAGTCAATATACGATTATGAGGATATAAAGAACGGCACTCTAAAGGTTAACGGCATGAACAAATACCGCACAGGTTTCGACTACCCCGGACCTCACCAGGGAAACTTTGTGAACAACGGCCTTGTTACAGCCGACCGCGCATGGAGCCCTGAACTCACCAACGTAAAATATGTATATCAGTACATAAAGTTCAAAGGCTATGACGTTGCAAGCCGCAACCTTACAATAAAGAATGATTACGACTTTATCTCTTTAGACAAATTCTGTATAGAGTATTCGGTACTCATTGACGGCAAGGCTGTTGAAAACGGCAGAGTCGACATCCCCGAAGTTTCTCCCGGCGATGAGACAATATTGAACATCCCTTATAAGACAGAGCCTGTAAGCGGCAAGGAAATGCTTTTGAACATTAAAGTATGTTGCAAGGAGGAAGTATCGTGGGCCGAGAGCGGTTACTGCGTAGCAACTGAGCAATATACGCTTGCAGAACGTGACACTACTGCGTTTGCCATGAACCCGGACGAGGAACTGACCCTTACCGAAACCGCACAGGGTTATTCCGTAAAGAGTTCAAGAATGGAAATGACATTCAAGACAGACGGTACCATGCTCTCATGGGTTGTTGAAGGCAACAGCCTCATTGAGGTTGGCCCGGAATACGGCAACTACCGTTGGATTGAGAATGACAAGCCTACCGAAACACTCAACCAATATGCTGTAGGCCCCGGCATAAAGTCAAAATCGGCAACATTCAGATTGAGCGATGACAAGAAACAGGCAGTTGTTGAGGTTAATGCGTCTACATGGTGCAGCGACTACAAGTTTGTATATACAATCACTGCCGACGGAGCAATGCTTATAGACGCTTCATACACGGCAACTGTATCAGACGCACGCCGCATTGGCATGACAATGGAGTTCCCCGCACATTTCGAGTTCGTGGAGTATTATGCATACGGACCATACGAGAACTATGTAGACCGCCGCGGCGGTTCAACATTAGGCCGTTACCGCACCACCGTAAGCGACATGTTCGAGCCTTATCCAATGCCTCAGAGCATGGGTAACCGCGAGGGGTTGAGAGACCTGTTGCTCTTTAATCCGGAGGAGGAAATAGGCATTAGCGTGCATACCCGTGGCAATGTAGCATTCTCTCTCCAGCATTACAGCGACGAACATCTGAAGAAGACCGACCACATCTGGGAACTGGAAAAGGGGAATGTCTATGCTCATTTCGATTGCTACCAGAAAGGAATTGGCAACGGCAGTTGTAACGAAGTGGCTACTATAGACAAATATCTTATCAAGAATGGTGCGAAATACAACTGTTCACTGCTCTTTACCCCGGTTATGGATACAGAGACAGGTATTAGCGAGGTGAAAGGTGAAAACGGGAAACTAACAGGTATTTACGACCTGCAAGGCCGCAGGATTGAAACAGTTAGCAGACCAGGCATATACATCATAAACGGCAAGAAGGCATTTGTAAAGTGATTATTCGCCATAATAAGACAACGCTCATTTTCAAGCACAAAAACATTATGATTAAGAATTTCAAAAAAGCATTCATTGCTGCCATACTGACAAGTACAGCAATATCCGGCACAACCAATGCACAGACAACAACAGTCTACCCCGTTCCCCAATCAATACAATGGAGCGGAAAGGTTGCATTCAGCAACGACGCCACATACACCATTACAGGCGCCGACACAGCCGACACTGACGCCGTAAACCTGTTCAACAGAAGTTTCAGCACCGGAAACGGCACGGTTGAGGTAATCATCGGCGAGCGCAATGATGAGGCGGTTGCCGAATACGCCGACCTCATACCTCAAAAGTCCGAAGGCTACTATCTTGCCATTAAGGGCAACAAGGTAATCATCGCCGGAAATGACGGCAGCGGCACATTCTACGGAGTGCAGACCTACCGACAGATTGCCTCGCAACCTCAAGTGATGGAGGTTACGGTAACCGACTATCCCAGTGTGCCGCAACGCGGATTGGTGGAAGGTTACTACGGCAACCCCTACAGCAAGGAAAACCGCATGGGACTTTTTGAGATGTTCGGTCGCCAGAAAATGAACGTATACATATACGGACCAAAGGATGACGCTTACCACAAGAGCAAGTGGCGCGAGGAGTACCCGGCCACACAGGCCGCACAGATTACCGAGTATGTAAATGCGGCAAAAGCGAACAAGGTCGAGTTCGTGTGGGCAATACACCCCGGCGAGGATATCCAGTGGAACGATACCGACAGAGCGAACATCGTGAACAAACTCAAGGCCATGTGCAGACTGGGCGTGCGCACTTTTGCAGTGTTCTGGGACGACCTTTGGAACGACGACGGCACCCATGGCGACGAACAGGCCGAACTGATGAACTACATAGCCGGAGAACTGAAGAGCGCTTACCCCGACGTTAAGCCGCTTATAATATGCCCCACACAGTATAACCGTGGCTGGGCCAACGCGGTATACCTGCCCGCGCTGGGTAACATGATGAATAGTGACGTAAACATCATGTGGACAGGAAACAGTGTGGTGGATATGATAAATAAGGGCGACATGGAGTGGATTAACGGGCAAATCAAGCGCAAGGCATACATATGGCTCAATTACCCCGTGAGCGACTACTGTATTGACCACCTGCTCATGGGTCCCACCTACGGCAACGACCTTGATATTGCCGACATGATGTCGGGATTCGTGGCAAATCCAATGGAATATGCCGAAGCCTCAAAAGTATCCCTTTTCAGCATAGGCGACTATTGCTGGAACATGACTGCATACAATGCCGACGAGTCGTGGGAGGCCGCAATGAAATACATCATGCCTCAGAACTACGAAGCATTCCGTTTCTTCTGCGAGAACAACGTTGACCTTGGCCCTAACGTACACGGGCTGCGCCGAACGGACGAATCACCGGAATTTGTTGCCGCCAAAAAAATATATGACAGCAACATCGGCAGAGACAGGAACACTGCTTTCAGCGCCATTGGCGAGCAATTCAATAAATTCACAAGTTCGGCAGAGACACTGCTCACCGCCGGAGAGGCCGAGGAACTGACAAGCGAAATTGAGCCTTGGCTCCAGACCATGAAACATATGGGTCTGCGCGGCATTGCACTCGTGGAAATGAACAACGCCCTTGCCGAAGAGAACCCCGAAAAGTTCATTGAGAACTATCTTAAGTATCAGGAGAACCTTGAAGCGCAGTCCGCAATACGTTCACGCGACTTTGCCGGTTCGCTCCGGGTTGCTTCCCCTGCTGTAGGTTCACTACATGTAGAACCGTTCCTTAAGGAGTGTGCAGGCGAACTTATCGCAAAATACAAGGAGAACCATGACTACCGATTGGACATTTTCCCGGCACAGGCAATAGAGAACGGCACATACTACATTATGCACAATGGCCGATACTTGACAAATACCAAGCCCAATGTTGCAAGCAGCGTTCCGCAATTACAGGCGGCAGTAGACACCATACGCCCACAACGACAGGAGTGGAAGATATCACTTGACGCAAGTACCGGCCGTTACAAGATTGTAAACGTTGAAGACAGCCGATATCTGAATGAAAAGGGAGAATTCACAGTAAGCAATGATACCAACCCTTACGAGGCTGTTTGGCACACATACGAAATCACACTCCTTGCAAACGGCAAATATGCCATACAGAACGGTGGCAGTGCCGGCACAAAGTTCTGGACCGTAAGCGGCACACGCATACAGCAGAGCAGTTCAAGCGAGGCCCTTCCCGACAAGTACATCTTTGACCTTGTTCCGCTTGGCGGGGAGCCCAAGGAGAACATGATAAGCGATGACGAAGTCTATTACATAATGGACGGCAACCGCTACCTCACGAACAACAATGTGAAAGGCAGCGGCGGAACACCGGCATTCAAAGAGGTCGCAGAACCGAAAGCAGCCCAGGAGTGGAAGATAACTGTTGACGCAAGCGGCAAGAACTGCTACAAAGTCACCAGCAATGCCGATGGAAGATACCTGAACGAACATGGAGTATTCGGCACCAACCAGTACTACAGCGACTGGAACAGTTACCTGCTCACCGTTATGGGTGACATGTGGTCTTTGCTGTGGACACAGTCGGCGGCAAAGAACGGCGCACAATACATTGTGGTATCAGGCGACAGACTGGAGGCAAAAAACATTGCACGCAGCGAAAGTTATACCGTTAAGATTGTTGGCAAGAATGGTGCAAGCGGCATAAGCGGCATTACAGACAAATGCAAGGGAATAAGTGTTTCTGACGGAAAGATTACCGCCCCGGATGATACAAGGTTCATTGTCATATATTCTATCGACGGCAAGGAGATAAAGAGAAGCAATGGGAACACGATAGGCACTGCCGGCATTGCAGAAGGCATGTACCTTATTGTCACCGGTGACGAATCAAACACATACAGGCAAAAGGTCATACTGGACTGACTTAACCGGCATTGACTCTATTATGATAAAAGATGTTGCAGCGCGCTGCAACATCTTTTAATAATTCCCGCGCGCCTGTTCATAACTAATAAAGAAAAGCATAAAGGATTTTCTGTTTTTTTTCCTACCTTTGCAGAATATTAGAATGCACAAGTATGCACTTGAGTATTCTGCAAACTGAGAAAAAATGGGAAAGATAATTGCATTGGCCAACCAGAAAGGCGGTGTAGGCAAGACAACGACCGCAATAAACCTTGCTGCTTCATTGGCCACACTTGAAAGAAAAGTACTTGTGATAGACGCCGACCCGCAGGCAAACGCCTCATCGGGTCTTGGAATTGACATACGCAACATTGAATGTTCAATATATGAATGCCTCATAAGCAAAGCGTCACCCGAAGACGGCATACACAAGACGTGTGTCGAGGGACTTGACATCATTCCTTCGCACATAGACCTTGTAGGAGCAGAGATTGAAATGCTCGACATGCCCAACAGGGAGAAAATAATGCGTGAGGCGCTTGCCCCCATCAAGGACAAATATGACTACATACTTATAGACTGTTCACCGTCACTGGGACTCATCACCGTAAATTCGCTCATTGCCGCCGACTCGGTAATCATTCCTGTGCAGTGTGAGTATTTTGCACTTGAAGGTATCAGCAAACTGCTGAACACAATAAAAATAATAAAGTCAAACTTGAACCCCGGACTGGACATCGAGGGATTTCTGCTCACAATGTTCAACTCCCGCCTGCGCCTGAGCAACCAGGTATACAATGAGGTAAAGAAGCACTTCCGCGAACTCGTGTTCAACACCGTGATACAACGTAACATTCGTTTGGGCGAAGCACCCAGCATGGGTATTCCGGTAATAATGTACGACGCAGAATCGACTGGAGCAAAGAATTACCTTGCTCTTGCCGAAGAGATAATAAAAAGGAACAATATATAATGGCAAAACAGAAATTTACATTAGGACGCGGACTCGACGCGCTCATCTCCACTGAAGCCGTGCGCACATCCGGTTCATCGTCTATCGGCGAGATTGAGATTGAGAAAATTTTCGCCAATCCCAACCAGCCTCGCCGTGACTTCAACGAAGAGGCACTGCGCGAACTTGCCGACTCGATAATGGAACTTGGAGTAATACAGCCTATCACCCTGCGCAAGATGGAGGATGACACCTACCAGATTATTGCGGGCGAAAGACGTTTCCGTGCTTCGCAACTTGCCGGCAAGACAACTATACCCGCATATATCCTCAAGGCCGATGACGAGGATACCATGGAAATGGCCCTCATTGAGAACATTCAACGTGAGGACCTAAACCCGCTTGAGATTGCACTTGCATACCAGCAACTCATAGAGCAGCACAGTCTCTCGCAAGAGCAGTTAAGCAAACGTGTCGGCAAGGGACGCGCCACTATAGCCAACTTCCTGCGCCTTCTGAAACTGCCCGGAACCATACAGGTAGCGCTCAAAGAAAAGAGAATAGACATGGGACATGCCAAGGCGCTGCTATCGCTCGATTCCCACAGCGACCAACTTAACATATTCCACGACATCGAGAAGAACCAGTACTCGGTGCGCGAAGTTGAACGGATAGTGAAGGAGATAAAGGATGGGAAAAGCGGCGAGAGTACCGCGAAGAAGAGCGACAACAAGAAAATAGACGCCACATACCACCAGTTGAAGAAACACCTTACACAGTACTTCCAGACACCGGTACAGGTTACATGCTCGGCTAAAGGCAATGGAAAAATAAGCATAAAGTTCAAG
Organism: Bacteroidaceae bacterium; assembly: GCA_017408685.1. Taxonomy (GTDB): domain Bacteria; phylum Bacteroidota; class Bacteroidia; order Bacteroidales; family Bacteroidaceae; genus HGM04593. Next base: position 8,616 of record JAFQUE010000019.1, read on the forward strand.
GACGAGCAGGAACTCGAGCGCATTATATCAATATTTGACAGACTCAACAGTTGAACAGTGAAGCACGGCCTTACATACAGGTTCAAGACAACAATCATGCTGATGTTTGCTCTTTTGGCACTCCACGCGACCGCACAGGAGAATATTGCCATAAGCACTTGTGATTCACTGTCAAGCGTCACTGCATATACCCTACCCGATACAGCGCTGATGGACAGCACCTACAGGAATCTGGAGTTCGCCAATCCGTTCATACCCGCCGACAGCATTGCCGGCGCGGCAAAGAGCAGAAACGCCGATAAAATAAAAATAAGGAAACCTGACCCGATGAAAGCCACATGGCTGGCACTGATTGTTCCCGGCGGCGGGCAGATATACAACAAGAAATTCTGGAAATTGCCTATCGTCTATGGCGGTTTTGTGGGTTGTCTTTATGCATACAATTGGAACAGCCAGATGTACAAGGACTACCGTCAGGCCTATCTCGACATAATGGACAGCGACCCCAACACTGACTCTTTCAAAGACTTCTTCCGCCCGGGATTCAATTACGAGGCCAATCTTGATTACCTGAAAGGAGTTTTCAAGAGAAGGAAAGACCGCTACCGCCGCTGGCGCGACATGAGCATATTCTCCTTCATAGGCGTATATGCAATATCGGTAATAGACGCATACGTCGACGCACAGCTTTCAAGTTTTGACATAACCGAGGACATAAACCTCACCATTGAGCCCCAAAGAATCCAAGGCGGAATGGATTTGCGTGACGGAGGATACTACGGACTCAATTTCAATTTATCATTCTGACAATGCACAATATATTCAAGAAAATAGCGCTGACGCTCCTCGCAGGGACACTCTTGCTGTCGTGCAGCACTATGAAGGAGATTTTCAACGGAGACAAAAAGGAATACACGGGAGCAATAGATGTTGCCCCCACTGAAGAGTGGATTCCCGCCGAACCGGCCACAGAACTGGAGCTCGTCATCGACTTTGACGAGAACGTAACCGATTCATGCAATTTCGATGTACCAGAGAGCATGACCGCCAACACAGACAGCTTGCTCAGCACATGGCAGGCACGTACCTTACTCAAGAAACTCGACTGCAACACAAGCGGGTGGGAGAATATCAGCATGACAGACACAATGTATGCAAAACGCCTTGTGAGCATGCCTACCATCGTAAGAATGCCATACAACAGAATGGTGCGCACCTGCATTGACCGCTACACGAAGAACATGCGTTCACAGGTATCGTACATGCTTGGAATATCGGAGTTCTACATGCCGATGATAGAGGAGGAGATTGACCGGTTGGGCGTTCCCCACGAACTCAAGTACCTGCCTATCATCGAGTCGGCAATGAACCCGAAGGCAAAATCAAGAATGGGTGCCAAGGGATTATGGCAGTTCATGTTCACAACCGGCAAACTCTATGGCCTAAAATCGAACAACTACATCGACGAGCGGTTCGACCCGATGAAATCGACAAAAGCTGCACTCACATACTTGAAGGACCTTTACGAAATGTTCGGAAAATGGGAACTTGCCATTGCCGCATACAACTGCGGCCCGGGCAATGTGAACAAAGCCATAAGACGTTCAGGAGGCAAGACCGACTTCTGGGAAATATATCCATGGCTGCCACGCGAGACGCGCGGATACCTTCCCGGATTCATTGCCGCAAATTACATAATGACATTCTACGAGGACCATGGGATTTGCCCCATGGAACCCAATATTCCCGTAACCACTGACACTATCCTTGTAAACAGGAACCTGCACTTCAAGCAGATAGCCGAAGTATGCGGAGCTGACATTGAAGAAATAAGAGCTTTGAACCCTCAATACATAAAGGACATTATCCCCGGAGAGAATGAACCATATGTATTGCGCCTCACCAATGAGGTGATAGCGAAGTTTGTGGAAAATGAAGACAGTGTATACCTTCACAACAAGGAGACATACTTCCCCGAGCATAGTGTAGAGAAAATGCTCAAGGACGCAAAGAAGAATGACGACGGAGCAGGTAACCTCATTCGCCACAAGATAAAGAATGGGGAGACTCTTGGAGGCATTGCAAGGAAATACCGCGTTACAGTAAAACAGATTATGAGGTGGAACGGAATGCGCAACACAAAGATACGTGCAGGAAAGTACCTGAAGATATACAAGTGACGTCATGGATAACTACGAGGACAAAAGGCTGATTGATGAAGAGGCTGCAATAAACGCCGCCTTTCGGGAATTGCTCGATACCTATCTGGCATCGCAGCACCGCAAGAAGGTTGAACTCATTACAAAGGCTTTCAACTTTGCCCGTCAGGCACACAAAGGTGTCCGCCGGCATAGTGGCGAGCCGTACATCATGCACCCCCTCGCAGTAGCACAGATTGTCTGCAAGGAAATAGGTCTCGGTTCCACATCAATTTGTGCAGCCCTTTTGCACGATGTAGTGGAAGATACAGACTACACTATTGAGGATATCAAAAACCTCTTCGGTCAGAAAATTGCAGATATCGTGAATGGGCTCACCAAGATTTCAGGCGGCGTGTTCGGTGTACAAGCCTCGGAACAGGCCGAAAATTTCAAGAAACTGCTGCTGACGATGAGTGAGGACATACGTGTAATACTCATCAAAATTGCCGACCGCCTGCACAACATGCGCACCTTGGAGTTCATGCAAGTGAACAAGCAGTACAAAATTGCCGGAGAGACGCTTTACATCTATGCACCTATAGCATACCGCCTGGGACTCAGTAAGATAAAGACAGAACTTGAGAATCTCAGCTTCAAGTATGAGCACCCCGAGGAGTATGCCCGCATTGAGAAGAAAATAGAGAAGACACAAAGAGAGCGCGACATACTCTATGCCGAATTCACACAACCCATATGCGAGCAACTTGACAACATGGGTTTCGACTACCATATAATAGGCCGTGTAAAATCGCCCTACTCGATATGGAACAAAATGCAGAAGAAACATGTGGCATTCGAGGATATTTTCGACATTCTTGCAGTGCGAATAATATTCACCCCACGCGAGGGCAAAGACGAGAACAACGAATGTTTCAACATATACATTGCGCTTACAAAACTGTACAACGCACACCCCGACCGCTTGCGCGACTGGGTGAACAAGCCCCGCACTAACGGATACAAGGCCCTGCACGCCACATTCATGAGCCAGCGTGGCGAATGGATAGAGGTGCAGATAAGGAGCGAGAAGATGAACGAGGTTGCCGAAAAGGGTATTGCCGCACACTGGAAATACAAGAGCCTTGGCGAGACATCAAACGACGACCAACTCGACAACTGGCTGCACACAATCAAGGAGATACTCGATGACCCGCAGCCCAATGCACTCGATTTCCTTGACACCATAAAACTGAACCTGTATGCAACGGAAATATTCGTCTTTACTCCAAAGGGCGATATCAAGACAATGCCACAGAACTGTACCGCGCTTGACCTTGCATACAGCATACACACCTTCTTGGGCAATCATTGCATAGGAGCAAAGGTAAACCACAGACTGGTCCCAATGAACCACCAACTCAACAGCGGCGACCAGGTAGAGATACTTACATCCAATTCATCGCGTGTGGATGAGAGCTGGCTCTCATTCGTGACCACAGCCAAGGCCCGTACCAAGATACAGGCTGCACTGCGCCGCGAACAGAGACTCCTGCAGAACGAAGGAGAAGAGAAACTCAACCGTTTCCTGGAACAGGAGGGCATGAGCAACTACATGGGCAACATTGAAAAACTCTGGAAACACCACAAACTCAAGGACAGGGAAGAGTTGCTTGCCGCAATAGGCAAAGGCACAATTGTTCTCGGCAACGAAGACAAAGACGCACTTCTTGGCAACAAGAAATTCAGTTTCCACTCACTCTTCTCATTCAACCGCAACAAGGAGAAGGAGAACGAAGAGGTTACAAGGTACGATGATATTGACCGCAAGAAGGCACTCAACCTTACAGACGAGAATCTCAAAAGCAATTTCATCATTGCCGATTGTTGCCATCCGATACCGGGAGACGATGTACTCGGTTATTACAATGAAGAGAAGCATATTGTGATACACAAGCGTAACTGCCCGGTAGCAAACACACTCAAGAGCAGCCACGGCGACAGGATACTTGCCGCCAAGTGGGAAACACACAAACAGCTCTATTTTGCCGTACCGATACAGATTACCGGAATAGACGGTATGGGTGTGTTGCACGAGATAACCGCAATCATTTACCAGCAACTCAATGCCAACATACAGAAAATAAACATCGAGAGCAACGACGGCATATTCGAGGGCACTTTCTGGATAAACGTGCACGATGTTGAGGACGTAAAGAACATCTGCGAGAACCTCAAGAAAATAAAGAACATAAAGACTATTGCAAGAATAGGGTAAATTACAGAAAGTCAATAACAAAATGGGAATCAGCGCTTCCCATTTTGTTATTACCTCGCAGGTTCTACAGAACCTCTAACTGTTCCTTAATTCCAAGAAGTTCTTCGCGTATTGCCTTTAGACGGTCAATCACTTCGCTCACATTCTCGGCACTCTCCTTGGGGCCACCACTCTTGAACTGCTTTCTTGCTCCGGCGATTGTGAGCCCGCGTTCCTTGACAAGATGATGTATTGTGCGCAGAGTCTTTATATCATCTTTGGTATAACGACGCACACCGTTTGCACCCTTATACGGGGATATTTGCGGGAAGACCGTCTCCCAATACCTGAGCGTGGTTTCCGTTACATTAAGCAGGCCTGCCACCTCCTTAATGGAGTAATACATCTTAAGGTCCTTATTAGTGTTGAGTGCCATATCAATCATATATTTTACCATGGTTCTCCGCCATCTGCAACATCTGGTCATATCCGTCGGCGTCAAGGTCCATGAAATAATAGTTGACCGGGTTTACATGCTGACCTTTTACTATCACCTCGTAGTGAAGGTGCGGGCCGGTACTCTTCCCCGAGTTTCCGCTGAGCGCTATCTGTTCTCCACGTACCACTTTCTGTCCTTTCTTTACAAGGAACTTCTTGTCGAGCAGGTGAGCATAGAGAGTCTTATAACCGTAACCGTGGTCGATGACCACCGTATAACCATAACCACGTTGCCACTTCGCGCTCTCTACAACACCGTCGGCTGTTGCATATACAGGGGTTTTCTTGTCGCAGGAAAAGTCCATGCCTTTATGGAACGTGCGGATGTTGTACACCGGGTCTATGCGGTAACCGTATCCCGAAGCCGTACGTTTGAGGTCACGGTTGGCAATGGGCTGAATCGACGGGATATGATGTATGCGGTCTTCGGCCTCCTTGTTGAGGGCTACAATCTCATCGAATGATTTCACCTGAAGATATAGTTGCTTTTCAAGGAAGTCTAGTTTTTGGGTGGTCTCAACAAGCAGTTCCGAGTTCTCCATCTTCAGCAGTTCGTCATATCTTCCTGTACCTGCATAACCGGCATTACGCACTGCCGATGAAACAGGTTCGGCGTCAAGCATTACACGGTAAAGGTTGTCATCGCGCTGCTGTATATCCTGCTGCACGAGCAAGGCTCTGTCGAGACGTTCCGATAGAATCTGGTACTGCGCCAGAAGCTGTGAGTTCTCGTGTTGCACCTCCTGTGAAGAACCATTACCGAAGATAAGGGAGAACAAAAGGAAAGAGAGACCACCGAAAATAATGTAGTAGACACAACGGCGGACAATCGTCAAGAACCTCTGGGCGAAGTTCGGATAGACACGATTGTAGGTTCTTGTATCGGGGTCAAATATGTAATAGACTTTTTTCTTTCCCATCGGATGAACCGGAAACGATTTTTCCTTGGTGCAAAGATAATAAAACATAAAAAAACTGCAAGCACATGAGAGCGCTTTTAACTTGCTGTAACAAATGAAGCGGCAAAAGCAAAAAAACGGATATACAGTTTTTTAAAGAGTTTATTTTATTTATAGTTGTACACAGCAAGGTTTTTCGGTAAAAATTTGTAACTTTGCGCAACAAAATGGCACTTTTTCCCAGAGTGCTGCAAAAAAGAGTTTTACAGCGTAAAAATCATAAAAAAACAACAATATGCTCACCTCAAAAGAGATAAGAGAATCATTCAAGAAGTTCTTTGAGCAGAAAGGACACCTGATTGTCCCATCTGCACCGATGGTTGTCAAGGACGACCCTACACTAATGTTCACCAATGCAGGCATGAACCAGTTCAAGGATATAATTCTGGGCAATGCCCCGGCCAAGAGCAAACGCGTAGCCGACTCGCAGAAGTGCCTTCGAGTAAGCGGCAAGCACAATGACCTTGAAGAGGTGGGACATGACACTTACCACCACACCATGTTCGAAATGCTTGGCAACTGGTCTTTCGGCGACTATTTCAAACAAGAGGCCATAGACTGGGCATGGGAATACCTCACCGAGGTTGTGAAGCTTGACAAGGAGCGCCTTTATGTTACTGTATTTGAGGGTGCTGCAAGCGAAAACCTTGAACGCGACAACGAGGCTGCCGCAATATGGGAAAAGCACCTCCCCGCAGAAAGGATATTGAATGGCAACCTCAAGGACAACTTCTGGGAGATGGGTGACACAGGACCATGCGGCCCTTGCAGCGAGATACACATTGACCTTCGCAGCGACGAGGAGCGTGCAGCAATACCCGGACGCGACCTCGTGAACGGTTCACACCCACAGGTCATTGAGATATGGAACCTTGTGTTCATGCAGTACAACCGCATGGCCGACGGACACCTTGAAGAACTCCCCGCAAAGGTAATTGACACCGGCATGGGATTCGAGCGTCTGTGCATGGCACTTCAGGGCAAACAGTCGAACTACGACACAGATGTATTCCAGCCCATCATAAAGACCATAGGCGAGATTTCGGGCAAGAAATACGGCGACAGCGAGCAAACCGACATTGCAATGCGCGTGATTGCCGACCACATACGTACAATTTCATTCTCGATAACCGACGGCCAGTTGCCTTCGAATGCCAAGGCCGGCTACGTTATCCGCCGCATTCTGCGCCGTGCCGTACGCTACGGTTACACATTCCTTGAGCAGAAGCAGGCATTCCTGTACAAGTTGGTACCTACACTCATAGACAACATGGGTGACGCATACCCGGAACTGGGACAGCAGCAGGAACTCATTACCAAGGTAATAAAGGAGGAGGAAGAGTCATTCCTGCGCACCCTTGCCACCGGCATGCAGATGTTGGACAAGATTGTTGCCGCCACCAAGGCCGACAGCAAGAATGAAATCAGCGGAGTTGAGGCATTCACACTTTACGACACATACGGATTCCCGATTGACCTCACCCAACTTATCCTGCGCGAGAACGGTCTTGAGGTAAACATGGAGCAGTTCGACGAGGAGATGTTGAAGCAGAAGACCCGTGCACGCAACGCTGCAGCCGTGGAAAACGGTGACTGGGTAAACGTGAACGAGGGCGAAAGCACATTCGTGGGCTATGACAATACAGAGTACAGCACAACAATACTCCGTTACCGCCAGACAAAGCAGAAGAACCAGACACTCTACCAGATTGTACTCAAGGATACTCCTTTCTATGCCGAAAGCGGCGGACAGGTAGGCGATACCGGTTTCCTTGTATGCGGCGACGAGCGTATTGAGGTCATAGACACTAAGAAGGAGAACAACCTCCCCATTCACATAACAAAGAAACTCCCCACAGACCCTGCAGCGACATTTTGCGCCGAGGTAAACAAGGAGAAACGTGCCGCATGTGCCGCAAACCACTCATGTACACACCTTCTTGACCAGGCCCTGCGCCAGGTTCTCGGTACACACGTTGAGCAGAAAGGTTCTCTTGTGACACCCGACGCAATACGTTTCGACTTCTCGCATTTCCAGAAGGTTACCGACGAAGAGATTGAGCAGGTAGAACGCATTGTAAACGCACGCATACGCGAAAATATTCCCCTCACCGACCACCGCAACATCCCCATTGAAGAGGCCAAGAAACTTGGTGCCATAGCACTGTTCGGCGAAAAGTACGGCGACCATGTGCGCGTGGTTCAGTTCGGTACATCGATAGAGTTCTGCGGCGGTACACACGTCGCTTCAACCGGCAACATCGGTATGGTAAAGATTATAAGCGAGAGTTCTGTTGCCGCAGGCGTACGCCGTATTGAGGCTATTACAGGCGAAGCCCTCGAGAACCACTTCTACAAACTTCAGTGTTTGATGAAGGAGATACACGCGCTCTTCAACAACGTACCTAACCTAAAGGCAACCATCGCCAAGTCAATTGCAGAGAATGCCGAGCTGAAGAAGGAAATTGAGGAGTATGCAAAGGAGAAGGCTGCGTCAATGAAGAATGACCTTCTCAAGGATATCAAAGAAATGGGTGGCATGCGATACATAAGCGCAATATTGCCCGCAGCGCCGGCAACAGTCAAGGACATTGTGTTCATGCTTCGTCAGGAGCAACCCGAGAACCTTCTTGTTGTAATCGGCAGCATACACAACCAGAAACCGCAACTCACTATCTCGGCAAGCGCCGACCTTGTCGAGCGCGGCATAAACGCAGGCAAGATTGTGGGACAGGCTGCACGCGAAATGCAGGGTGGCGGAGGCGGTCAGGCACACTTTGCACAGGCCGGCGGCAAGAACCCTGAAGGCATAAAGGCCGCAATAGACAAAGTGTTCGAGATTATACAGTAATCACAACATTACAATACAGAAGATGGTGACCCAAAAGCAAAACGGGTCACCATCTTTTATATTGAGAAAAAACTGTCTCATACACAATACTTGTCGCTCCAGTTCACAAGATACAGTTTTTCGCTTGCACGCGTGAACGCGGTATACAACCAACGGTAATAATCGGCACCCATCATATCTTCTGTAACATAACCCTGGTCTATGAACACACGTTTCCACTGGCCGCCCTGTGCCTTGTGACAGGTGACAGCATAACCATATTTTACCTGCAAGGCGTTATAATAGGGATTGTTGCGCACTGCCTCCATGCTTTTGCGTTTTGAACGTATTTCGGGATAATCTTCCCACACGGCAGCAAACAGACGCTCGCTCTCCTCGCGGGTGAGCGAAGGGGACTCGCTCGTAAGCGTATCGAGCATTATCTTCACATCCAGTTCACAATCTTCATAATCGAGAAACGAGAGCGTAACATCGGCAAAGCGGAAACCATACATCTCCTCAATGCCGCCAACACGCACAATCTCTGCCATATCTCCATTGGCTATGAAGTCAATCTTGTCAAGCAGGCTCTTATCCTCCTTGCCAAGAACCTCACGCCAATAGTAATTGTTCTTCACCACCATGAGCATATCGCCACGGTTGAGTTCATCCTCACGGTAGAGTATGCGCCTTCTTATACCTTCATTGTAGACATTGGCCCTCTTGTTAGAACGGCACAGGATTATGGTTTCATCAATACCCGCCTCGTCGTAGCAACCCTCAATGGCTTCAATCAGCCCATCGCCCGATACCACAGAAACATCCTTGAACCCGTTCAAGCGTACCTTGGGCACGAACCCTCCTTCACCATTGCATATGATGTTCCTGAGCATTGTCGCGTTCTGCAATATACCCGACCCGCCGAGTTGACGCATTACCTGCTTGAGTTCTACACTTGATACATTCAGGAACATAGAACTCAGATATGTGGCAGAAAGCGCAGGGGAGATTTCTTCGCCCACAGGAGGCAACTGCGCCGTATCGCCCAGCAGCAATAACGAGCACCCCCGACCGGAGTAGACAAACTCTATGAGGTCATTGAGCAAGGCACCCGTACCGAAATTGGAGACACCGGCATTGGATATCATGGAAGCCTCATCCACTATGAAGAGCGTATTCACCGCCCTGTTCTCCATGAGCACAAAGCGTGAACCGTCGAGCATGGATTTCTGCCTGTAAATCCACTTGTGTATGGTAAAGGCACTCTTTCCCGAATAAGAAGAGAAAACCTTTGCAGCACGACCTGTTGGAGCCAGAAGCACACAGCGCCTCTCAAGTTGTGCCATTGTCTTGACAAGCGCAGAGACGAGTGTTGTTTTACCGGTTCCGGCATAGCCACACAACATGAAAATCTTGCGGTCATCGGCTGAAAGAATGAACTCCGAGATTTTTTCAAGCGAAATTTCCTGCTCATCAGTTGGATTGAAAGGGAAATTTATTTTAATTTGTGTAGTCAAATATTTATTTATCACTTTTACCGATAAAAAAATGTCTATAAAGACGAATTTTCGTTTTTATTTCTTATTTTTGCGACACGAAAATACATAATAAAAAAATATAGAGCAATGAAAAACGTACTTAAAGTTATTCTACTTGCTATAATTGCAGGGTTGGTTTACATATGCGTCCGCAGCATTATGAACCCAATTGAATTCAAGGAAGTTAAAGAAGACAGAGAAGAAGTTGTCATCAAGCGCCTTGTCGACATCAAGAAAGCACAGGAGGAGTATTACTCACAGAACAACAGGTATGCCGATGACTTTGAGTCACTTACCGAGTTCATAAAGACCGGTAAAAAAGGTATCGTAAAGAAAATCTACGAACTCAGTGATGAGCAGCAGGGATATCTTCTTACTTATGCTAATGACTATATCAAAAAGGATAACAAGAAGAAAAGAAGGAGCGAACAGCGTGAGGAGTTCCATAACCTGACAACAAACCAGTCCGATTCAGTATTCCTCACAATCCTTGCACAAGCAATAGAGAAAGACGAATGGAAGGTATTTAACGAGATTGAGAAGAAGAAGAGTCCGCACCAGACACTCTCACTCAAGGAGTTCAGCCGTGATACCACATGGGTAAATATCATTGATACATTGTACCACGACAGCAACTACCCCGTCGATTCTTTGGAATTCATTCCTTTCGGCAATGGAGAAAAGATTGTAATGGAGACAAACGGACGTAGCGGTACAGGTGCATTGTTCGAGGCATATGCCGACACAAAGTTCTATCTTGAGGGTATCAACCAGCAGGAACTTGACAACTACCTTCTTGAGGTAAAGAAGAACAATCGCCCGGTTAGAAAAGAGTACCACAAGGACGCCGACGGCAACACCTTACGTGACACCGAGGGCAAGGAGATTTTTGACGTTGTTCCTTGCTTGAAGATTGGTGACAAGAAAGTTCCTAATAAGAACATCGGAAACTGGGAATAATTCCATGAATGTGGATAAAAAAGCAAATAAGACATTATCCATTCGTATCAGTACGAATGGATTTTGTTTTTGCAGTTATACCCCAACCGAACCGGAGTCACTCCAATACATTTTCTACCCCACGGAGAGCAGTACAAGTCTTGGAGTAAACCTGAGCAGAGCAATTGGAGAGTGTCCGTTTATCACTCAAGACAGAGAGTTTGAAATCAAGGCCATAATTGAAACCGCCGAATACACTGCACTACCGGCAGAATTTGACAACAGGCAGGACTACAAATTCTTCTACCGCAGTTGCTTTCCCAAGAGTGACAGCGGAGCAGAGATTGTGGCAAACAGGCTCAATGTCCAAGGACTGACCATATTATTCCCTGTCGACAGAGGAGTATACGAAAGCCTGCAAAGCCTTGGCGAAGTAACATACTACACACCGGCAAGCATTCTAATGGGATACATTACCAATAACTTGCCGGCCGAGGAGAACTGCATGATTGCGTACATACATGGAGAGCAATCTCTCTTTGTTCCGGTAAAAGAGGGAAAGATTGGAGTATCGTTCTGTTTCAAGTCAGAAAACGGAGAAGACCACGTTTTTTACATGCTCAGTATATGGAAAGAACAGGGATTTTCCCAAACCGATGACATACTTTACCTCTGCGGTGACAAACAGATTGAGGAACTGCAGACACTAATTTCACGTTTCATCAAAAACCGGAAACGCATAAACCCGAGCGAACAGTTCCACCCTACCCTGCTCAACAGAATAAAAGGAATACCGTTCGACCTTCAAGCACTTATACTATGCGAGTAATAAGCGGAAAATACAAAGGACGTCATTTCGATGTCCCAAGAAACTTCAAGGCAAGACCCACTACAGACTTTGCAAAAGAAAATCTCTTCAACATCCTAAACAACATCATGGACTTTGAAGAGACTTCGGCACTCGACCTTTTTGCTGGTACAGGCAGCATAAGTCTCGAACTGCTCTCACGAGGCTGTGCGCAGGTCACTTCGGTTGAGATGGACCAACTTCACTTCACGCACCTGAAGAAATGCGCCGCAACATTGGCTGACAGCAACTGGCGTATGGTACGTGACGATGTATTCCGTTTCATACGCCGTTGCAGCAGCAGTTATGACCTCATATTCGCCGACCCACCGTATGCACTGAAAGAACTCAAGGAGATACCTGACCTTATATTGAGTGGCAACATGCTGAAAGAGAACGGAATCTTCATCTTTGAGCACGGCAAGGATTACGACTTCAGTGAACACCCGATGTTCCAGAGACACGTGGCATACGGCAGTGTGAACTTTACGTTCTTCGGAGCAAAAGAGCAGGAATAACAACAGTATATAATTTAACGTGAGTTCAACGAATTAATTTGTTGAACTCACGTTAAATTAAGGAGAACTCCTTCGGGAGTTCTCCTTAATTTATATGCATTTAGCGCTCTTTTACTTGAAGTAGCGGTTGAAGAGACCCTCAAAGCCCTTGCCGTGACGAGCCTCGTCCTTGGCCATTTCGTGTACTGTATCGTGGATAGCGTCAAGGTTCAACTCCTTGGCACGCTTTGCAATGCGGTACTTGTCGGCACATGCACCTGATTCTGCATTCATTCTCTTGTCGAGATTAGTCTTTGTATCCCAAACAACATCACCAAGCAGTTCTGCGAACTTTGCTGCGTGCTCTGCCTCTTCCCATGCATAGCGCTTAAAGGCCTCGGCAATCTCGGGATAACCCTCGCGGTCGGCCTGGCGGCTCATCGCCAGATACATACCAACCTCGGTACACTCACCAATGAAGTGATTGTTGAGGTCCTTTATCATCTCGTCGTCGCAACCCTTTGCTACGCCAATCACGTGTTCCTGAACAAACTCGAGTTTACCGTTACCCTCCTGCATTTCGTTGAATTTCTCGGCAGGAACCTTACACATTGGACAACGCTCGGGAGCAGAATCACCTTCATGAATATAACCACATACTGAACAAATGAACTTTTTCATAGTTTTAAAATTTTAAGCCGTTAATTATTATTGTATTATCTATCTTTTACTTATTTTCCAGACATGTTGGGCAAAAGCCTTTGAGGTAAAGTTGCGCGTCGGTAATCTCATAACCCTCAAGCCCTTCCACAAGAGAGATGAAATCTTTTTTCATCTGCAGGTCTACAATCTTGCCGCATGTGTTGCAACGGAAATGCGCATGACAGCAACGGTTACCGTCGAAACAGCGGAACGTATCATCTATGGTAAGCATTGAAATGAGACCGGCGTCCACAAAAAGTTTCAAAGTGTTATACACCGTTGTAAGCGAAAGTGAACCCAACTCATCGCACAGAGCCTCATACACGACCTCCGCTGTAGGATGTTGGCAACTCTTGCGTACATACTCGAATATAGCAAGACGCTGCACCGAAGGACGTATACCAGCATCTATAAGTTCCTGTTTGAGTTCCGCTCTTGATACCTTCATATCAGTGTCTGTTTTATATTTCATTTTTGAAATCATTGCAAATATACAAGCACTTTATATTTTGTGCAAATTTTTTAATGCTTTTTTTGTATGAAAAATCGCAGAAATTGCAATTATCTTAGAATTAAACGGTTATTCAGATTGCTTGGAAATTGGGTAACGAGATAGCAACCGTTCGTATTTCTGAGTTCCTCATTGTTATGTTCCAATGTGATAACTCTGATGGCACAAAGGTAAGAATGCGGTTTGAGGATACTTGCATTTTTCGCTGCAAAAGAGTACCTTTGCGACCCAAGGTCGCAGAAAAGGGGAATTGGAGTTTGCGGTTTAATACGGAATGGTTTATAGGGCAGTTGCAATACTGAACATTAAACACTAAACACTCCTCCCATTTACACATTATATAATATATAGGATTTTGCTTTCGATAGACAACATAAGAGTAGACTTCGGTGGAACAAACCTGTTCCATGACGTAAGTTTCATCATAAACAAACGTGACAGGATTGCGCTTGTGGGCAAGAACGGTGCCGGCAAGAGCACGCTATTGAAGATTCTTGCAGGGTCACAGTCCCCTACAGCCGGGTCAATATCAAAACCCAAGGATTTTACAATAGGTTATCTTCCGCAGGTAATGCACCACACCGACGGGCGAACAGTATATGAGGAGGCTGAACAGGCATTCGTTCATATACATGAAATGGAAGCACGTCTTGAGAGAATGAATAATGAACTTGCCGAACGCACCGACTATGAAAGCGAGGAATACCACCAACTGATTGAAGACTACACACACCTCAACGAGCAATACACAATGATGGGCGGCAGCCACTATGAGGCCGAAATTGAGCGTACATTGCAAGGACTGGGATTCTCGCGTACCGATTTCACCCGACCCACAGGGGAGTTCAGCGGCGGCTGGCGCATGCGCATCGAACTGGCGAAACTGCTGTTGCAGCACCCCGATATACTGCTGCTTGACGAGCCGACGAACCACCTTGATATAGAAAGCATACAGTGGTTGGAACAGTTCCTGGCCCGCAGCAGCAATGCCGTACTCCTTGTGAGCCATGACCGTGCCTTCCTCAATGCAGTCACCAACCGCACAATAGAAATCTCCTGCGGCAGAATCTATGACTACAAACTGCCCTATGACAAATTTATGGAGGCACGCAAAGAGCGTCGCGAACAGCAACTGCGTGCCTATGAGAACCAGCAGAAGGAGATTGCCGACACAAAGGAGTTCATAGAGAGATTCCGCTACAAGCCCACTAAAGCAGTGCAGGTACAGAGCCGTATAAAACAACTCGAGAAAATGGTTCCCATAGAGATTGACGAGGAGGACACAAGCCGCCTGCGACTCAAGTTTGCGCCTGCGACACGCAGCGGCAACTACCCTGTCATATGCGAGGATACAACCAAGAGTTTCGGCAACCACACAGTGTTCAGTGGTGTAAACTTTACAATAAACCGCGGTGAAAAGGTTGCTTTTGTAGGACGTAACGGCGAAGGAAAAACAACCCTCGTGCGCTGCATATTGGGAGAACTTGACTTTGAAGGCAAAATAACAATAGGACACAATGTCGAGACAGCATATTTTGCACAGCACGAGGCACAGTTGCTTGACGAAAACCTCACCGTTTTCCAGACAATAGACAATGTCGCCACAGGCGACATACGCCTGCGCATACGCGATATCCTGGGCGCATTCATGTTCGGCGGCGAGGCTTCGGACAAACCGGTAAAGGTGCTGTCGGGCGGCGAGAGAAGTCGTTTGGCAATGATTCGTCTGTTGCTCCGGCAGATGAACCTTCTCATCCTTGACGAGCCTACCAACCACCTTGATATGCAGTCAAAAGATGTGCTCAAAGAGGCCATACGCGACTTTGACGGTACCGTGATAGTCGTGAGTCATGACCGAGAGTTCCTTGACGGACTTGTGACAAAAGTCTATGAGTTCGGCGACGGCAAGGTACGCGAACATTTGGGAGGCATATACGACTACCTCGCAACCAAGAATGCAAGCAACATAAACGAAGCACTTTCACTCGCCAAAAGTCCCACACAGGCAACCGAGACACCCAAACCGGCAAACGAGAACAGACTCAGTTACGAAGCCGAGAAACAGTTGCAGAAACAGCGCCGCAAACTTGAAAAGCAAGTCGAAGATAACGAGAAAGCAATAAACGAACTCGAAGGAGCAATTGCCGCACTCGAAGCACTCATGAGCACTGTCGAGGGCAGCACACAGGAAAACTTCACCAAATATGCAGCCCTGAAGAAACAACTTGACGACACTGTCAACGAATGGGAGAGAAGCATGGAGGAACTGGAGAATATAAACCAATAAGAATATGAGAAAATTATTTATCTGCGCAGCCATGCTGTTAGGTCTTGGCGCGTGCACAACAAAAGAGAGTATGGATTCAAAACTGTTGACAAATCTTGACACGACACAGGAACCGGGAACCGATTTCTTCCAGTATGCAACCGGCGGCTGGCAGAACGCGAACCCCATGACCGACGAATATTCACGCTATGGCCAGTTCGACGCTCTGCGTGAGAAAAGCAAGGAACAACTGAAAGACCTTGTCCTTGAGCAGGCGGCACAAAAGAGCGAACCTGGCAGCAATGCACAGAAAGTAGGTGACCTTTACAATATTGTAATGGACAGCACACGCCGCAATGCCGAGGGTACCGCACCCGTAAAGAGATACATGGATGAGGTTGCTTCACTCAAGACAAAGGGTGAGATTATACCGCTCCTTGCAAGAAACTACCGGGTAGGAATCGGCGGTTTCTTCGGAACATATATCGGTACCGACATAATGGACAGCAACAGCAACCAGCTCGGTATTTATCAGGGCGGTACATCGCTCCCCGAAAAGGAGTACTACAGCGACACGGATGAAAATTCGGCCAACATACGTGCGAAGTATCAGGAGTACATCGTAAACATGTTCAAACTCCATGGTTTCACAGCAGAAGAGGCACAACAGAAGATGAATGCAGTGATGGCAATTGAGACACGCCTTGCCGCAAAACACCTCAGCCGTGTAGAGCGCCGTAATCCGCTCAACAGTTACCACAAGATGACATATGCCGAACTGAAGAACACCGTACCCGGCATTGATTGGGACACATATTACAGCATTCTGGGCATTGAGGGTATTGAGACAGTGAACCTTGCACACCCCGAAGCCATAAAGGAGGTTGCAGCAATAATCGACGACACCCCGATGGACAACCTCAAGGCCTATCTTGAGTGGAAAGTCATCCGTTCCACATCCAATGAACTCAGCGACGCCCTCGAGGCCGAAACATTCGCTTTCTACGGCACAGTACTCAGCGGCAAGAAGGTGCAGCAGCCGCGTTGGAAGCGCGCCCTTGACGCTGTAAACGGTTCATTAGGCGACATTATCGGCGAACTGTACGTTGCAAAGCACTTCCCCCCCGCTGCCAAAGAGCGCATGACACAACTTGTGAAGAACCTGCAGGTTGCACTTGGCGAGCGCATTGACGCACAGGAGTGGATGAGCGCGGAGACGAAGAAAGCCGCACATGAGAAACTTAATACCTTTACAGTGAAAATAGGTTACCCCGACAAATGGGACGACTACAGCAAACTCACCATTGACCCGACTATGAGTTATGCCGATATCTGCCGCAGCATGTCGGAATTCGGTTGGCAGAAGCACATCGACGAGAAGTGGGGCAAACCGGTTGACCGCGAGGAGTGGCACATGACACCGCAGACTGTGAATGCATACTACAACCCAACAACAAACGAAATCTGCTTCCCTGCTGGTATACTGCAATACCCATTCTTTGACATGGAGGAGGATGACGCATTCAACTACGGTGCAATAGGCGTTGTAATCGGTCATGAGATGACCCACGGTTTCGATGACCAAGGCCGCCAGTTCGACAAGGACGGAAACTTCGCTAACTGGTGGACCGATGAAGACGCAGCAAAATTCAACGAGCGCACTCAGGTTATAGTTGATTTCTTCGACAAGATTGAAGTTCTCCCCGGCCTCAATGCAAACGGCAAACTCACTCTCGGCGAGAACATTGCCGACCACGGCGGCCTCATGATTGCCATGCAGGCATTCAAGAATGCGACAAAGGATAATCCGCTGCCCATTATTGGCGGTTTCACTCCCGAGCAACGTTTCTACCTCTCTTATTCAGGCGTGTGGGCAGGCCACGTGCGCGATGAAGAAATCCGCAACCTCACCAAGAGCGATGTTCACTCGCTTTCACGCTGGAGAGTAAACGGCACACTGCCTCACATTGACGACTGGTACACAGCATTCGGAATCACAGAGGAGAGCCCGATGTTCGTACCCGCCGAAGAGCGCCTGAAGATTTGGTAAAATAAAAAAGGAAAAAGAAGAAAGGAGAAACTTTCACCTTTCACTTTTCACTTTTCACCTTTCACTTTATACAATGCCAATAAAAGTACCGGTCGGTTTACCGGCCCTGCAAGCAGTCATTGACGAAGGAAACGCGGTAGAGGTCCTTGAAAGACCTACCGCGCACACTCTTCGTGTGGCACTGCTCAACATAATGCCGATGAAGGAGACCACCGAGGCCGACTTCATACGCCTGCTTGCCGCCACAGGAGAGGAGATTGAACTCACACTGATGAAATTGGACACACATACACCCAAGCATGCAAGTCCCGAGCACATGAACCGGTTCTACCGCGGGTTCAAAGAACTCAAAAACGAGCATTTCGATGGGTTGATAATAACCGGCGCACCAATTGAGAAGATTGAGTACGAAGAGGTCACCTATTGGCCGGAACTATGCACAATCTTCAATTGGGCAAGAGAACATGTGACCTCTACCCTGTTCATCTGCTGGGCTGCACAGGCCGGGCTCTACCAAAAATTCGGCATACAGAAGTATCTGCTCCCCAAAAAGATGTTCGGCATATTCCCGCATAGCATAGCACGCCCCGACATACCACTCTTTAACGGTTTAGACAGTACAATTTACGTGCCTCACAGCCGCCACACCGAACTGAAGCGTGAGGACATTGTTGCATGCAAGAAGATTGAACTGCTATCGGAAAGCGAAATCTCGGGAGTATATATAATGCATGAAAAGGAAACGCGGGACTTTTTCATTACAGGACACTCCGAGTATGCACTATACACACTCGACGGCGAATACAAACGTGATGTGTCAAAGGGATTGCCCATTGAACTGCCGCTGAACTACTACCGCGACAATGACCCCGCCAAAGAACCGGTAAACCTGTGGCAGCACACGGCACGCAGGCTGTTCGGCAACTGGCTGAAGTATTATTGCAAATGAATATGGCGACCCTTTGGTCGCCATATTCATTTGCAATAACGTTTACTTTTATCTTATAACAAGTTCAAACGGCATACGCGCCTGAATGGGGGCTGCATTCTTGACATTACGGACAAACCTGATAAAATCATAGTATTCGCCCATTGCCTTGTGGACAGCACTCTCCATGTAGTCCTTCTCATCACCTTCGAGGAGTTCAGTCATGAAGTCTGTTACTTCGGGATAAGATTTCACGACATACTCACCCAGACCGGCCCTCTGCGCAGCAATGCCGATAGCCTTGTCAAGGTCGCCAATCTCATCCACAAGACCCAGTTCCTTGGCCTTGTTTCCGGTCCACACACGCCCCTGACCAATCTTGTCAATCTCCTCTATGCTCATGTTTCGGCCCTCGGCACAACGCTCCAGGAACAGGGCGTAACCGTCATTGACATAGTTCTGCATTATGGCACTCTCTTCGGACCTGAAAGTACGTGAGAGGGAGCCCATATCGGCAAGTCTGTTGGTCTTCACGACATCGAAGTCAAGGCCAATCTTCTCTTTCAGCAGATTCTCGGCAACAGGGAACATGCCAAAAATGCCGATAGAGCCTGTAAGGGTCGTGCTGTTGGCAACAATACAGTCCGCCGCGCATGAGATGTAATAACCACCTGACGCAGCATAGTCGCCCATTGAGACAATCACAGGCTTGGCAGCCTTGAGCAAAACAACCTCGCGCCATATCTGTTCCGAACCGTAGGCACTGCCACCCGTAGAGTTCACGCGAAGAACTACTGCCTTTACATCGGGGTCCTCACGCAGTTCGCGCAGTTCCTTTATGACCTTCTTCGAGTTTATACCCTCATCCGGAGAAGAAGAACCGTCAATATCTCCTACTGCATAATATACGGCAATCTTTGCTTTGTCTGTTTCGGTGAGGAGGTTGTCTGCCTTTATCTTCTCCTTTACATCCTCCAATGTGGTAATCGCCAATTTACCGTCATTGCCTGCACCGACAAGAGTTTTCAGATAATCCAGTACACCATCCTTGTAAAGCAGAGTGTCGGCCAACCCGCACTCCACATACTCCTCGGCCTGGCAAAGGTCCATATATCTGTCGGCATACTCATTCAATTTCCCGGCCTCAATGCCACGCGACTGCGATACTGCATTTACAATATCGTTCCAGATAGAAGCGATATACTCGGAAACCTGCTCGCGGTTGGCGTCGCTCATCTCAGTTGCAATGAACGGCTCCACAGCCGACTTGTATGTTCCCACCTTGAATATCTGCATTTCAACGCCCACTTTTTCAAGAAGGTCCTTGAAGAATATCGGCTGGGCTGCCAGACCATGCCATGAGATACTGCCCTCTGGGTTCACAACAACTTTGTCTGCAACTGAGGCCAGGTAATAGAGCCACTGCGAATACTGGTCACCGTAAGCCACCACGAATTTTCCGCTTTCCTTGAACGATTCAAGTTCGCCGCGGATTTCCTCAAGTGAAGCAAACTCAATCTCCATAGTACCTGCCTGCAGGTAAATACCCTTGATGTCAGGGTTCCTCTTTGCCTCCTTGATGGAAGCAATTATATCCTCAAGCCCATATGACTTCATCTCATCATCCATGAGCGAAGCAAAGGGGTTTTCATCGGCACGTTCGCCGAATGTACCGCTGAGTTCCAACATAAGTACCGAATTCTCTTTTATTCCTTCGTTTTCATTACCCATTGAGGCTACAGAACCTATCAATGAGAACAACACGAATATAAACAGAAAACCGGCAATGAAAATACCGGCCAGACATGCCAGCATTGTTTTAACAAAAGGTTTCATTTTAAAAAGCAGTTTGAATTTATAAAAATTATCTTCCTGACTCGACCCAGGCATTATACCCCTCATCAAGTTCAACAACATTATAACCCATCATGGAGAGCACCTTCGCTGCGTCCTTGCTCCGGTTACCGCTGCGGCAATAGACCGCTACAGAGTATTCCTTATCCAGTTGTTCCAATGCGGTTTCTCCAAAACAGCCAGTCATCACATCAATATTGACGCTGCCGGGTATATTACCCTCCCCGAACTCCTGAGGAGTACGCACGTCAACAATCTGTACGCCCGGTTTTGATATTGAATCGGCAAAAGCCTCAACTGATACTGAATACACCTTGCCTTCGCCATGTACTTCCTTTTTAAAGGAGAATGTACATGACACCAGAGAGAACAGCACAGACAGCAAGAAAATATATCTACATTTCATGGTTTGTCCTTTTTTCTTTTTTATTACCTTCTCACGTTCCACATCTTGCTGGTACCGTCGGCATTGAACAGCACATCAATGTTAGCACCGTTCTTTTCCTTTATAATTTCCCATGCACGCAGTTGGATGAACTGGTCGGTGGTGAGCCCCAATTCTTCCTGATAGGCCTTGTCGGCTATGGCACGCTGGCGCTCGGCAGCCTCACGCGCAACAAGCATTTCACGTTTTGATTCCTCGGTGCGCTTTGCCTGTGTTGCTGCAGCTGTCGCGTCCATCTCGGCTTTCTGACGCTCATTGGGGATTGCGCGTCCCACAACCACGTTCACTACATCAATTGGCAACTGGCCCTGCTTTGCACTTAACATGGCAATGTAGTTCTGCATGTCATTCTTCACGAACATGTTGATTGAATCGAGCACCTCGCGGTTACTCATGAGGTCGAACGGACCATACTTTGATATGTAACCGCGCACAGTATTGCGGTAAACCTCCTTTATTACAGAGCTGTACCAATTGACACCATAGTTCTTTACAAGCACAGGCGACATGTTGTCCTTGACCTGCAACTGGATTTGTGTATTGAAGTCGAGCAAGGTGTTGTCGTTTGATGTAGCGTCGTCAAGGTCCTCGTCATAGGCCTGAGGAAGCATGTTCACAATCACATAATCGGTAGAGAGCCAGGTATATTCCAAACCTGTCTCTACAGGCGTCATGTCTACACCGCCGGTACCGAATATCCAAGGTTTATGCACCTTCACACCCTCTTCACCCGCCTCGGGGGCAACAGTAGTACAACTGCCAAGCATAATACAAGAGCACAATACGCTCAATACAAAAATGTTTTTCATAGTAATTTATTTTTCAGGTTTATATCTTTTGCAAAGTATCTCAATCAGTTCCTCTTTTGTTATACCGAGCATGTCGGCCTTCGCTTTGAACTGCGGCAGTTCATTGCTGAGGAACTCATTCTTCACGTTCTCTTTTATACGTG
This sequence comes from Bacteroidaceae bacterium, assembly GCA_017408685.1. Taxonomy (GTDB): domain Bacteria; phylum Bacteroidota; class Bacteroidia; order Bacteroidales; family Bacteroidaceae; genus HGM04593. The sequence continues at coordinate 30,827 of JAFQUE010000019.1, forward strand.
CCACGGCACCGCCCTTCACATAGTAGCCCATACCGCGCTTGTTATAGATTATTTCCTGTGACTCGAGCAGTTGATAGGAACGTACAATGGTATTTGGATTCACACCCACCATTGCGCCCATCTCGCGAACCGAAGGTATACGCTCTTCCTCGGGCCACTCGCCACGCACTATCTTCTCCTGCATAAGGTCTACATTCTGCAGGTAAATGGGTTTATGTTCGTTATATTCCATAATCAGTAGTTTACTTTCTTAATTCGGAAATAGGTTATTGCAAGGGTAACGCAAATGACCAGCAGGTGCCCCAACGTTGCCAGAGTATTGTAGAGGGCAATGACTTCCTCATATGTATATGCCCTGAAGAACTGCTCCACACGGAGTGCCATATTTTCCCAGAACTCTTGTGATGTCAACTGTACGAGTGTTATCGCAAGAAGAGAAAGGAGGAAACCTGCTGTCATATTGAACAGCACCGTTTTTATTATCTTGCTCTTGCGGAAAATTGAGTTGAACATAACCGCGGTTGAAATAGTCGCAAAAGTAGCCAAAAGGACATTGCCGACAGGTGCGCCAAAGTCTTCGATGAACACTTCAAACGGGTTATACAGGATTATTCCGGTGAAACGCCCAAGTCCAATGCTTGAAAGAGCATAAAGCACAACATCAGTGAGCGTCAATGCCGCGTACACTGCTACCGGGACAACAATGAAAGAGACTATTGCCATTGAAAGCAGTTTCTCGAGAGTGCTGGCCGGTATCATCGCATAACTGTATCCGCGCTTGCGGTCATTGATATGCTTATAGATGAAATAGGGCGAAAGAAAAATCGCGAAATTATAAAGCACCCCAATGTATCCGCTCCTGTCGGACATTACACCGCCTATGGACATCGATAACATCCATGCGGCAACAAGAAAACCGGCAAACACAACAAGTCCTTTAATGTAACGCGGCAGATAGTTCCTGCACTCATATACAAACAGTTTGCCAAAACGGCCGAAATCAAATATATCGTTCATGGTTGCTTACTTTATTGAGTTAATGTAGTTGAACAACAGTTCAATGTTTATGCGGCTCTCCTCGCCCGTGGTGTTCCTGCTTATCGAGCAGCAGCCGCCAAGACCGGGTTCCACATACAGGGCACCTTCGGGAACATTTGACGTGATGTCAAAAGTATACTCGCTCTGTATCTCGCTCACACTCCTGTCGAGCAGCACGGCACGCTTGTCAAGAATCATTATGTGGTCGAGCAGATTCTCGACATCCCTTACCTGATGAGTGGAGATTATTATTGTGCGCTGTTCGTCCATTGCAGCAGCCACCATCTTACGGAACTCGGCCTTGCTCGGGATATCGAGTCCGTTGGTAGGTTCGTCAAGAAACAGATAATCGGTCTTGAGCGAAAGCGCAAGTGCAAGGATTGCCCTCTTGCGCTGGCCAAGCGAAAGCGACGTGAACTTGCGATTGGCGTCAATCTCGAACTCAGACAGTAAGCGGCCGAAAAGCGCATTGTCATAATTGGGATAGAACTGCGACACACCTCCGGCATAATTCCTTATAGACATATCGGGCCCTTCAAAGTCCTCGGGCACATAGAATATCTTTGAAAGGAAACTCGGTTTGCGCCCGGCAGGCGAACAACCGTCAATCTCAATTGTACCCTGCTTTGTAGTGAGCAGCCCGCACAACAGTTTGAACATGGTGCTTTTACCAACACCGTTGGCACCAAGCAGACCATATATCCTGCCCGGCCCGAAAACAGTGCTTATGTTATCCAGGACCTTCTCCGTGGAATAGGCAAACGAAAGATTCTTGACTTCAATCATAGTGTATTAGTTTATTAGTACACCGCAAATATAAAACACATCTTTTCTACTTTCCAAACAAAAGAGCAACTTTTTTTTGAAAATTACGGTTCTCGGAGCAAAAAAGGTGAATTTCTGCGTTTTGAACTGAGCCATAACGCATTAAACAGAAAACCTCAGAAATAGTAACGATGGCAATTTAGCAAAGAAACGCAAGGTAATGAAATAGAACGGTTGCCAAGTAGAGTTCTCATTATAAAAGTTATTGCTCCCGACTTCGCCAGGAGCAATAACTGTATTTATGAATATCACTTGATTAAATGAATATAAATAAATAACTTTGTGCATTAAAACATAGCACAATGAATATTTGGAACACAATATGTAAAGACATATTAGATAAGAAAACAAAGCAAGCAACCGA
>JAFQUE010000020.1 GCA_017408685.1 Bacteroidaceae bacterium
AGCAAGGAAGAGTTCTCCCTCTAAAGAGACCTCTGCCGAATATTCATTCTCGAAATTCAGCGGATTATCAAAATCATCTCCGCCGTTATCCCATATCACATCCCTTTTTGAGCCGTCGATTTCAAAGCCTACAGTGCGCGACATCTTGAAAGATCCCTCGGCAGCGAGCTTAGCCTCCAGTTTGTAATCCCAAGTAAAACCGAAGTCAACGTTTATACTCAAACCCGGAAGTACCGCTATAGGAATGGGTATTGTTACAAAATCGACCTCAGTATCTTCATCATCTTCTGAACTTATTGAAGAACTGACCTCAAAAGAGACTTTTCCTTCGAGATTGGCACCAACTTCGCATCTTATCTTCTTTTGCTTTGCTTCAACATCTACCATTGCTGAGCAAAGGGCATACAATGCAGCTTTTCCTTCTATGGCAAACACGATAGGGGTCTCGTCTTCAAGGTCCTCTTTAACTATTACAATCTTACCTTTATCTGTCAATGCCACCTTGAAATCAAGTTCATAGTCTTTATGCCATGGCACCACACCGGCATCGACATCATACATTGAACGGGTGGGAATACGTGACTGCACAATCTTTTGCTCAATGAGCGAATCGGGCACTTCATCAGTGCCCACAGCACCTGCAACACCACCGGCATAGAATACATCATAGATATCCTCAATCGACACCGTTCCACACTGCATTACAACCACTCCGCGACCATAATCGGCATATATATTCTTGACAAGGCCCATGAATCCATAAGGCAACTTGCCACGGTAGATATTGCAGATTACCTTCTGCCCCACCTTTGGTATTTTTGTCTTGGTAAGGCAATCGATTCTGAAGCATATTGTGCGCACAGAATCGCTATCCACGATATATTGGAACAGTTCCTCGCCAATCTCGAAGACTCCTGCCGCATACTCCTTCTCGGGGAGTTTGAATAGCAGGCTGTCAATCTCGCTTATATAATACCCGGCAGTGTCGGGATAGAGGGCACCGTTAACCAACATCTGCACCGGTTTGTTATACTCGTTGCCCAGCGTATCGGTTGTTGCGAAAGTAATCTTCCAGTTGCCGCCTTCGGCGAACATCAGGTCGTCCTTGTCACTGCACATTATGCCGAAAGACTGCTGATAGTCAATCTGTGCAGTCACACTCGTAAAGGCCATCATGATGGCCACCGACGCAAGAAAAGTTTTCTTAAAGAACTGTTTCATCGTACCACCACTTTAATTTTACAATCATTCACCTGTGCAAGGTATGTACCTTTGGCCAGATTCGCCAAAGAGATATTCTTTCCGGCATTTACAACTCTCGTCATCAACTGCTTGCCGGCTGCGTCGTAGAGGTAAAGCGTTCCGCCGCTGAGGCTGCTGTGGAACACAAGTTCGCCATTGATATATCGCATGGGGTTTGACTCGTCCACTCCGGCAACATCATCTATGCCGGTGTTGCCGGCTTCTATGAACTTTATCGACAGCAGCTCGCTGCGCTCGAACAGGTACATCTCGCTTTTGCCGGAAACCTCGACATACTGTATCAGCGCCCCGTCCTCACCGCTCTGGGTATATGAGTACACAAAGGACTCCGAATCAATATCAAATACGCGCCCGTCGGTCAATGTGAGCACGACTTTCTCATACACCTTCGGACCGCCGTCGGCCATTGCGGCCGAGGAAAGCAGCACTGCAAACAAAAGAAAAAGCACTTTTCTCATATCCTTGTAGTTTTATCAGTTACCATAGTTTCTGCTCTTGCACCTGTAACGTTTGAGGTCGGACAGTGTTCCGTAAGTCTCGCCATTGAGCAGCAGTTCCTCTATTACAAAGCGCTGGGACGCGTTGGGATCGTAGCACTCAATGCTTGCCGTCTCGCCCGGCCATGAGGCCCTTATGCGCAGCTCAAGATAGGGGACACCGTGCTCCTCGCGCATTACTGCCATGCCGCGTAGCTCGCCGTCAACAACAGCAGCAAGGCGTGTGTCGCCCATATCCGCAGTCTTTGCAACGCCATCCACAACTAAGGAGCAGTAGACAACCGTCTCATAGAGGAATTCATCGTTACTCACTTCCTTCCAACCGAACACATTCACATAACAGCTGTCAGCAATGGATTCGGTATCGCCGTTAACGCGTTGTGCTTGAACCACCACAAGAGCCTGCCCCGGTTTCAGGGCATTGACCTTGCGGCCGGCCAGTTCTATCGCCTCCTCGTCGCCTTTCACCAGCCAGTAATAAGATACCGGAATTGTGTCAGGTACAAGTTCAACCCCGAATGTCAACGAATCGCCAACGATGAGGTCAACTTCATGGTGCGACATTCTGAGCCCTTCGACATGCGGTTGCTCTGTCTCGAAGTTGAAAAACTCCCCGCAAGAACAGAACAGCACCACTGCCAGGCACAGGAGTACGTCACCTATCTGCTTCATCTTAATTCCCATCATATTGAGAAACCATTTAGAAGTTGGTTAAAATTCTGTAATCAATTGCCATTCTCCTCCTTTGCAGGAACAGTTACTTCCACAATATTGGAGTATGAAGACACATCACCCTCGCGACTGCGCACCCTTATGCGATACTCTGCTTTGTCACCAGGTTCCATGCTGGCATCTATCACGTTTGTCTCATTAATGTCCAGCGAACGCACATAGCGGAATATGTCATCGTTGTTGTATCTACGGTACAAGCATATATAAAGTCTCTTGTCAAGCATTTGGCGAGTAATACCCTCGATGTCCCATGCTATGTGTACCTGTTCATCGTCGGGTCTGTAGGTTGCACCCATCCTCAATTTCAACGGCAGTACAGTCTCGCCCTTGAACAGGAACGAAGTCTCATAAGAGGGTTCCGAGGTAACACCCGTCTCGTTCATCGTCTCAATATGATAGTAGTACCTCTTGGTTCTATTGGGTTCAGGAGAATCCACTACCAACAGACGACCGTTCTTTACCGAATCCTTTGTGAGCACATTAATGAGCGTATTGTACTCCTCGCCGTGCAGGCGGCGGTAGACATAGAACTTGTCCACATCATCCTCGGACGATGGGAACCAGGTCATGTACACTCTCTTTGTATCCTGCCATGTAGAGTCAATGCGGCACGGGCGTGGCGGGTCATAGTTCTTGCGCTTCACGGCAAGGACTGAAGAGAATGCCGACTCGTTGCCCGAGTAGTCATATGCCTTCACGCGGTAATAGGTATAGCGCTGTGTGATATTTGTTACCTGCAATGTATCGAAGATTACAGGCGTGCGTGTCATCTTGCCGCTCTTCTGCAGGAAGGTGTGCGTGCTGTCATTCGCGTAGTAGAGATGATAGCCGGCAACATCGGGTTCGGGGTTCTTGTCCCACTTTATCATCACGCTGCCTGTGGGCGACATCACATACTGTAGGCCGGTGGGCGCTGCAGGAGGAGTAAAGTCGGCAATGAAGAGTTCCTGAGGCATTGCTGCCGAAGAGTTGCTGGCAGTATCCAGCGCGACCACTGTAACATGGCCTGTCCCGAGGAAGCTTACCTCGCAACGGAAAGATTGCATTTCGGGATCGAGCAACTGCTCGTTCAGTTTCACCCACACCGAATCGACCTGCGCATTGTAGTAGTATACATTGTATCCAAGGAAGTCGGGTTCAATGATATTCTTCTCCCATATGACATCGGCCATGATTGTATTCTCGTCGGGGCGCTCTACATTGAACTGCACAATCACAGGAGCTGTAGGCGGGATAATATCGGCCAATTGTGCTGTGTGCACCGCGCTGTATTCGCTCTTCTCGCCGAATGTATCGTATCTGCAAATGCGGTAGCTGTATGTGCCCGGTTCAAGGTCAATATCCTCAAAAATGTTCTGAACCGTAGCCTCATCCTCCTGTGTAAAGAGTGTCATGAAGCGGCGCTCATTCAGTTTTATCCACTCGCCATCCTCGCCCAGGCGCTCAATATCGTATGTACCGAACTGCGGCGTCCTTGACCAGAAAAGACGGATTGAACGGCCGTCGACACCCATAGAATCGGTTATTACAGGCTCATAGGGCAATGGTTTTTCCTTCACATTCTTCACAATCACCGGCTGGTAGGACATATTCAGTTCCTTCTCGGGAATATTGGTAGTTATCACATAGGTATACTCGGCACCCTTAACCGCAGTATTGTCCACATACATCAGCGCCATAGCCTCGGCAAGGTCGGGACGTACCTCGGCAAGGAGCATTGCATAGGCATAACGTGTCTGCTGCTCCTCATACACCTGCATTATACCCTCGGCACCATCAATGCCAATGGCCTCATTCAGTCCGGTACCCTTTCCGTAGAGCATTTGCGCTACGGCACCGGCAAGCGAGTCAGTTGGTTCAAAACGCGCCTGAAGTTGCTCTATGGTATAAGGTTTCATGGCTTTCTGCAACGTGTCAATCTTCCCGTCCTTGCCCATGCGCAGGATATTATATCCATGCTTGTTTGCAAGATACCAGGGGGCAAACTCATCGGGAGCCCAACGGAGAAGCACCCTGTCGCCCTTGGCACGCGCAAGCACTTTCACCGAGAAACCGGTAGTAACTGAATCGCGCCGGGTTGTATCGACCGGTGCTGTAAGCAGATACTCTTCATACTCCTTCTGGGTCATCTTGCTCAAATCCACCCGAATATCCTCAACAGTATCGGCCGGAGCAACAAGAGCCTTCATCCTCTCAAGCATGTTCCCGCCACCCTGCACTGGCGCAGCCTGCGCTGTTATGCCGGCAAGCAGCATTGTCGCCACCATCAATCTCCTTATTCCTGAATATACTTTCATATCTTATCGTTGTTTCTTCAATTCATTATATTACTCTATCCTTACCGCTCCACCGGCAGCCTCTATGGCACTCTTTATAGTCTCGGCCTCGCTGCGGCTAACCTGTTCCGCTATTGTAGAAGGAACAGACTTTGTGAGTGTATTGGCAACCCCGAGCCCAAGGCCGCAAGCATCCTTTACAGCTTTCACCACGTTCAGTCTGTTAGTACCCACGCTTGTAAGCACCACATTGAACTCACTCTTCTGCACATTCTTGGGCGCATTGACCTGAACAGAGCCTCCGGCCGATTCAATCTCAGCCGCAATAGCCTGTGCCTCGGACTGAGTCTTGTCGGTCGCTATCACTACAGGGAGTGTTTTTACAAGGCTGTTTGCCTGTACCAGAGTGATACCGAAAACGGATTGCAAAGCCCTAATCACACTTATCTTGTTTGCTCCCGCGCTTGTGAGAACAACCTCGTATCCGCGTGTTTCATCTGCCTGTATCGCCTTAGGCGCATTCAGGGGCGCATTGACTTGAACAGAACCTCCGGCCGATTCTATAGCATCCTCAATAGCCTGTGCTTCGGTCTGGGTCTTGTCGGTCGCTATCACCACCGGAGCACTTGAACAGAGTTCGTTAGCCTCAACAAGAGTTACACCGCAGACATCCCTCACGGCCTTGACGACATGGACTTTGCTTGCTCCCACGCCCAAAAGGACAACCTCGTATCCGCGTGTCTCATCTGCCTGTACCGGTTTTATCGAAGCCTCGGCAAGAACGATGGCGGCGCCACGGGCTGTTACTATGGCCTTCCTTAGAGCCTCGGCGTCAGCACGTGTATTGAAACCGCTTGCTGTAGCCGGCAGATTCTCGCACATTGCCTTGGCTTCCTTGAGAGAATAACCGCAATGGTTGCGCAACAGGTCTATTGCAGTCACCTTGTTACCGATACCTGTTATATAAACCTCATACGGGCTATTCTTTGCTACATAGCCAAGTTCCTTGAGCATATCATCGAACTTTGCACCCGGAGCGAAATTGCCTTTTGCGACACAATCGATTATCGCATTTACGGCAAGCTGTTTGTTTGCAGCGGTAAAGCCGCGGCCGGCCTTTGCCTCGGTATTGAAACCCTCCAATGCTGTTGTACAAGCCGAATTGTTTCCGCCAAGCAATCTAATGTTGAATCGCTGGTTTGAAGCGTTACCTTTTGACCAGTCGGCAAGGAACTTGAGCGCAACATCGGCCGACTTGAAGATGATGCTCGGTGTCACGTTCTTGTCAAGTTCCAGGTTCGATATTGAAATATCGTCCAAATCACCATGCATCTGCAGATATAGTCCCTTAAATTTCAGAGTCTGTATATTAGATGAATAGACATTTACAGAGCCTGGAATCGTAAGCTCACCCAACTTGTTCTGTTTCTCGTC